>DATALK010000582.1:0-3452 GCA_036261085.1 Phototrophicaceae bacterium
CGGGTTCCCAACGATCCTGGCAAAGCCCTGGTACAAATCCCTGGCCCTGCGCGGCTCCTGCTGGAACTCACGTATTACGCCGGGGCGGCAATCCTATGTGCCGCTGCGAACCAGCCCACCGCCGCCGCGATTTTTGCCGTCGTGGTGGCTTTCCATTACCTCATCTCGTATGACCATGTGCGCTGGCTGCTGAAACAGTAAAGGCTCACAACTGTCATGCGCGCTGTGAATTTACCGGGCGGTTCCGTTGCTGGTGTGTCACATGGGTGCAGGGACGATTTTCACGCTTCGTTTACCGGCGCGCCAGCCCTAAATCCCTGCCACCGGTAAAATATCAGCCGCTTAAAATTTATAGATCAGGATGAGTGCATATTTACAGATGCGCAAAACTGTGAGATACTTAATTTTAGTAGGGTCTAAAAACGCCCTGGCTGAATTTTGCAACTATGCTTGCCGGTTCGTTGGTTCCCCGTCTGCATGTTTTGCCACGACTGCTTTTTACTCTAGCTTGTACCCAATGCGAAGAAAACGATAGAA
This sequence comes from Phototrophicaceae bacterium, assembly GCA_036261085.1. Taxonomy (GTDB): domain Bacteria; phylum Chloroflexota; class Anaerolineae; order Aggregatilineales; family Phototrophicaceae; genus CFX2. Next base: position 538 of record DATALK010000582.1, read on the forward strand.
TGGTTCGGTAGTGGGATGTTGGCAAAACGATTAACGGCTAAGTCGCTCGGACAGTGGGTGCTGGCCCTGTCTATTTTTGTATCAAAACCTGGGAGCGCCAAACATGGATTTGGATTCAGTTTCTAACAAACAATTGCAAGAACTTGAGCGTTTGGCCCAGGAACTTCTACTGGTTCTGCGAAAAGCCAAACTGAAAGACCTACCCCTGATTGAAGAATTGAATCAACTGGTGCTGGAATCCGGAAAGGCGCGCCGGGAACGGTTTGATGCCGAGAATACGGAATATCTGGGCTATTAAAATCGGCTGACGGTCCGGTGCGGCGGCGTTCCGGCGTTTATGTCTGTTGGCTGTTTCCGTTAAAAATCCACTTTAACGTTGAGACGGTTTTTATTTGCCCCGTTCTTTTGTCACTCTAACCCCGTTAGCGCCCGGTTGTCGGTGGGCATTCGTACCTTTGCTAAAGTTCCACGTCAGGCTACAATGTGAAGGGTGACGAAGTGGCGTCAGGAGTGTGGTGGTATGGCGTATGGGCGCCTGGATGTTTTCTGGCCGGACGGCCAGTTCATGACTTTTCCCCTGGTGGATAACAACATCTCGGTTGGCCGTTCAACCGGCAATACGATTGTGCTGGATACGTCCACCATTTCCCGCTATCACCTCAGTATTCGTTATGACCAGGAGCAGGTGTTTGTGACCGACCTGGACTCCGTCAACGGCACGTTTGTGGACGGGGTTAAACTGGAAACCAACCAGCCACGTTCGCTGTATGGCGGCGAAGAAATTCAAATCGGCCACCTGCGGCTGATTTATCACCAGATTGAAGAAACGGCCACGCAGCCGATAGAAGCCGTTGAAGAAACCACGCAGCGGATCGAACTGCAACTGCCGGATTTTCGGATTGATGTGATTAGCCCGGATATTCCGGTTTCGCCCGGCGCGCACGCTTCCGCCGAAATCGCCATCACCAACACCAGCCAGGAATCGCAGAGTTACATCGTCAGCATCAGCGGCATTCCAGCGGAGTGGGTGCGGATTGACCGTCCCCGGCTGACCATTGATCCCGGCGAATTCTCCCAGGTATTGATTAACTTCCGCCCGCTGCGCCGTCCCGACAGCAAACCCGGTAATTACACCGTGACCGTCCGGGTGGTCCAGGCCAATCATACGGAAGCCCGGTTGGAAGCGCCGTTTATTGTCCATATTCTGCCCTACAGCGGTTTTGGCATGGCCCTGGATGCCAAGCGGGTTCAGGATGGTGAACGTTTTCGCCTGCACCTGCATAACCAGGGCAGCGCCGTTTTGCCGCTGACGATCACCGGGCACGATCCGGGTGACAAACTCCGCTTTAATATTTTAGTGCCGCAGGTTTCCCTGGCTCCCGGCCAGCGGTTGACGGTGCAGGGGGAAGTGAAGTCCCGTTCCCCGATTCTTTTTGGCAAGTCGCACCAGTATCCTTTTGACATCACGGCGCGTTCCAATGATGCTGCCCATTTTGTGGCCGCTGTGCGCGGTCAGTTTATTGAAAAGCCCCGGCTGCCGTCGTGGACGATGTTCGCGCTGGTCGGTGGGGGCGGGTCGCTGCTGGTGGTCGCGCTCTTTTTTGTGATTATGCTGCTGGGCCGTCCCGCGCCGCCGCCGCGCATCCTGAATTTTTCGGTGAGCAGTACCCAGGTGGCGCGCGGCAGTGTGGTGGATTTGGCGTGGTCGGTTGCCGATGTGCGCGCCTTAAACCTGAAGGTGAATGGCACGCCGGTTTTAACGGATGATGGCCGCCAAACCTCCGGTGTGCCGCTGGACACGGATAATCTGATTGGTTCCGTCGCCCTGGAATTGGTCGGCGTGAGCGGTGACCAACAAGCCAGCGCGACCCAGGATGTTTACGTCTACGAGCCGCTGGGTGAAGGGCTGCTGACCGTGACGCCGACGGAACTGGTGCGGTATGTCGTGCAGACGCTCAATATCAGTTGGGATATGCCGGGTGCGGTGGTGACCCGTCTCAGCGGTTTGGAAGCCTTTGGTAACGCGCCGGTGGAACCGCAGTATGGCGCGCAGGGCATGATTACCGTCAGCGGGATTCCCGCGCAGCCGTTTACGCTCACCTTATATGCGGAAGATGAAGTGGGCAACACCCGCGAACAAACTCTGAATTTTCAGGTGATTAACCCGGAATGTACCCCGGCCAGCGGCGATGTGACCCTGTATGCCGGGCCGGACACACGCCATCAGGTGATTGGCACCGTGCCGGGGGGCGCGGCGGTGGTGGTGGATGCCCAGGATGGCACCGGTAAATGGCTGCGCGTGCAGCTTCCGGGCGGTTTTTTCGGCTGGGGCCAACGGACACAGTTCACCTGTGCCGCGTTTTTTAATCCCGATGCCCTGTATAAAGAGGCGAATGTCCCGACGCTCCCGCCGCCCTCACCCACGCCCACCCGCACGCCGCGTCCAACGCTCACCCCGGCCAGCACGGCGGCAGGATAAGTCCAATCACGATGCGGTTAAAATCGGTGTTGGAAGTTAAAGGAAATCACGATGACGATTGACCAGCAAACCCTGGCCGCGCTGCTCCAACTGGGCGGCCAGTATTTTGTTCCCGTTGCCGCGCTGCTGCGGGCGCTCTATGATGGCATTCGCGGTAAACTGCCGGAAGGCTTTCGGCAAATTACGCTGGCGGGGCTGTTTGCCGGGGTGATGGCCGCTGTCACTGGCGAACCGATAGATGTCCGTTCGGCGGCGCTGACCGTCCTCAGTAACTCCGTTTTTTACGGTGGGCCTGCTGGCCTTTATTATTATCTATCTGCTGCGGATGAGAAATCGCGGTCTGGTGGTGGACGGCATTCTCGGCGGCATCCTCGGCCTGGTGGTCTGGGTCTTTACCGTGACCGTCCTGGGGGAAGCCTGGCCCTGGTGGCTGATT
>DATALK010000588.1:0-1603 GCA_036261085.1 Phototrophicaceae bacterium
TCGCTCCATAGCTGCGTGAGATTCGCCGGAACCGCGCGGCGTCCGACCATTTGCAGGAACATCGCTAATCCCGATGGGTCGTTGTAAAGCTGCCAGTTGCGGAGATACCACCAGCCCGCGATCAGAACGGTCAATCCGCCAGAAATTCCGCCGCCAATGACCAGAGGCCGCCAATCCCGCTGCCGCAAGCTGACCACCAGCAGCCCCAGCGCCACCAACGGAATCAAAAAGCCAATGTTCAGCTTCGCCAGCAGTCCCGCCCCTGTGACCAGTCCTAGCAGGACATAATCATGCAAATTGGCAAATTTGTAGGGGCGACCCACTGGGTCGCCCTGGGTGCGGGCGGTTTTCACCAGCCGCACAATCAGCAGCGTTAACAAATTGCCGAGCAGGTTGGATAAATTGTCGTTGTTGACCGATCCGCTGATGAATAAAAACATCGGCAAAAAAGCATTCAACGCGGCGGCATCCAGCGCAATCACCGGGTAATGGGGGAAAATTTCGCGCGCCAGTTGGTATGTGACTAGCACCGTTCCCAGGCCCAACACGATGGAAAAGAAGCGAATCAGATGCACGGCCAGCACGGTTCCGCGCCAGGAAAAATCTTCTGCGCCGGGGCGGTGAACGATCATATTGGCGTTACCATCGGGCCGGACAATGCCAATATCGGCATGGGGATTGATGCGCCGCACGGTGTCTAAATCGGATGTGTCAATCCCGGCGGTTAGCACCGCTGCTGCCATGTAATACAGCGGCGGTTGGCTGCCTTCCTGCCGCCAGAGGCCAGGATTGGCGGGGTCTTGCGGCGGCAGTTGCAGGCCGTTTTCGGCCAGATACTTGACCATCGGATAATGCCACAGTTCGTCGGACACTTCAAAGATGGGCGTGACGATGCTGTAAATCGTGGCAAGAATCACATAAGCGGCCAGGATAAAAACGAGAATACGCTGATGCTGTCTCAAGTTAAGGGTTTTCCTGAATGATCCGTTCAAAAAACGCTAAGTAATGCTGCGCGATTGTATCCCAACGGAATTCGTCTGCAAGTTTGGTCGCGCCCTGGCGCAGCCGTTCACGGAGTTCCCGCGACTGGCGCAGCCGGAGCAGGGCGCTTTGTAGGGCGGCGCTGTTCCCCGGCGACACGAGCAGCATATTTTCGCCATCCTGGAATGTGGGAATCTTCACCTGTGGTGTGGTGGTCACAATCGTGCACCCGTAATGCAGCGCGGCCATCAGACTGCCGCGCCGGTACGATGCCCCATCCAGAAATGGCAGCACGACGGCATCACTGGCCGCCAGATACGCGCCGACGGCAGTTTCGTCCTCCAGATAGCCGGTGCGGTGGATGTGCGGTTCCAGTTGTAACCGTGTGATTTGGTCATTCATTTCTTCGATATACGCCGCGTTGGTCGGGTCGCTGCTGCCGCTCCCGCCGCCGACCAGTACCAACCGCGCCGGGACATTTGCCGCGTGTAAATTTGCCAGACAGGTGAGCAGTGTTTCTAAGCCTTTGCTACGGTTGAACAGCCCAAAATAGGCCAGCAAAAATTCATCCGCCTGCGCTCCGGCCTGTGTTCGCCATGCCGTTGGGTTGAAATCCTCTGCC
>DATALK010000591.1:0-4258 GCA_036261085.1 Phototrophicaceae bacterium
GCCTAGAATTTGCACGACTTTGGCGTTGGTCGCCCGGGCTAATGGGTGCATCGCGTTGACCATTGCCAGCAGCGATGAACTCCACGACGAGAGGCCCACCACTTCGTCCGTCCCCAGAGTCGTTTCGACATAGTAAGCGGCGGCACTGCCAATATGATCAAAAATGGCCTCGTCACTTTCGTCGTCGCAGTGAACGACAATCGCGGCTTTCAGACCATACCGGGCGCACAAATCACTTTCAAGCTGGGTGTAAACCCCGGTGGGCATATTCACGGTAATGCGCACGATGTCTTCTTGCTCCGCCCGTTTGAGCGCGCGGGAAACCGTCGCCTGCGAAATATCCAACTGCGCGGCAATCTCAGACTGCTTCTGATGCTGCATGTGATACAGGTACGCGACCCTGGTAATTAAGCGCAGTTCTTCGGTGAGCGGCGTTCGGCTTCGTTTGGGCATGAATATCAATGCCTTGTGGTATATATATTCCCTTTAGCATAACCATTCAGCTTAGGATTGTCAAGCAGGCTATCATCTGGGATATTGTGGCTCCGGTTCAACATGCGTGCTTTTCCATCAGCCGCGCTTTTTATCGGGGGCGAATCCGCACGGCCAGGTACGGCTTTCCGGGCAGCACCAGCTCGTAACGCGGATCGGACGGTTTGGGCGCGCCCTGCGCGGCAAAGTGGCGACGTTCGCGGCGCGTCCCCGGCGTTATCGTCATCGCCCAGGTATCAATGATGTCAATCTCATAATCGTCAGTTTCCGGCAGACCATCACACCAGAACTGCGGCTGGTGTTCACCAAAATACAGCAGCCGGTAGGCGCCGTTTTGCCCACCCGAAACCCGCGACCAGACCCACTGATCTTCCAGCGGCGTCAGCCCCCCAACCGGGCCATCTTCCATAATTTTTCGCAGGAAAGCCACTCGCTGCCAGCTTTCGCCATGCAGCACCCCGCCTTTTGACCACCATAGAATGTCTTCGGGGTGCATATAGGTTTCGCCATGTCCCGCATAACCGCCGTTTGTGACCATAATCCAGATGCGATGTACTTCTTCCTGAGCGCTGATGTTACCCCAGGGAAAAACAATATCCCCCTCGTATTCCAGTTCATCGTTGAGGATCGGCTTCTGATAGGTGCGGCGCCAGCGTTTGACCTGTTTTACATCCCAGTTTTGAATGCAGACGTGTGTCACCCAGGGTTGGGTGTGGTCGTAATTTTTCTCGGTGTCGCCGTTGTGGATGGAACGCGGATGCTGATAGGGGTCTTTTGCCACCAGAATCCGAAAATATTCGTCCCACTGTTCCATGGGTTTGCGATCCAGCATGAAGTCGTATTCGTTGGCGAGCGACCACCAGACATTCCGATACGCTGCCAGCCGCGCGATCAGATACCGCAGATAGCGATAGTCGCTTTCCGCATCCATTGTCGAATAGCCCCAGTGGTCATAGGGATGGAAAACAATCAGGTCGGCTTCGATGCCCAACTGGCCCAGTTCAGCCACCCGTTTTTCAAAATGCTGGAAAAACGCCGGGTTAAAGCGGGTGAAATCCGGCTCCCCAACGGCGTTCCGTTCAAAGGGATAATAAACCGGTTCGTTTTCGTTGAAGGGATAAAATTTCGGGAAAACACACATACGCAGCTTATTAAAAGCGGCCTGCCGCAATGTTTGCAGCGTTTGTTCTTCCAGGGCATCGCCCTGGTGCGCCCAGGCGTAACACGTTGTCCCGAAAGGGTAATACCGCGTGCCATCATCATAACTGAAATGGAAAGTGTCGGTAACGTGAACTGGCCCATGATTACCCGGCCCGGCGGGGACACAGGTGAATTCACCGATTTTGCCAGCCAATTCCGGGGCATTGCTGTTGGTGATGTACGTCCATTTTCCGGGGGCATCCGGCATAAAGCGCAGGCGGTAGCTACCTTCGCCATCATAAAAGCCATCCGGCGTGAACACCCGCTGGCCGGAGGTGAACTGCGCGCTCAACTGCACGTCCAGATACGAATTTCCGGCAGTCGGCCCCGGCAGGGTGATTTCAAAGAGGCCCCATTGTTCGACGTTCTGATTGGTCATCTGGTTTCTTCCAATGCTTTTGTAGTTTTTAGCAAAATAACCGTATCAGCCACTTGTGATATGATTTGAATATTTATTCACTATATGAATTATATTTCTACTCTAACACATCACCCCAAAAAGTCAAGTTAGTGGCAAAGGCGGACAACCGGAGGAACCACCTCATAAATCAAATTCACGGCTATGGTCTGAACATTGTGAATGATAGGGCGGCATCCCTATTCGTTCAAAACACCAAATTGAAATGATTGACAAGTCCGAAAAAGTACGCTAGAGTTGGATTTAGAATAAATTTTGAGCTTTGAATAAATATTCACATTGTTTTAGTGGTGGTATATCAGGGCCACCAACAATGCGAACGATGGCCGCCGACTGCTGTTGGGTGGTCGGGCAATCAAGAGGTTTGTTATGAGAAAAAACGTTTTTTTGCTGCTGCTGTTCATCACGGTCTTGGCGACCACCACCGCCTGCACGCTGGCAACCGTGCGCACCCTCGAAGAGGACAAAGCCGCGAAAGAAGGCTTTAACCCGGAAAACTACGTCAGCGGCATCTGGGACAGTAAGCTGCTGCCGCTGTTTCAGGAAAAGGCGGTGGCAGTCACCACTCTGCTGGCAGACCTCAAAAAAGATGAGGCGGTGGCGACCAAGACGTATGGCAGCCGGTCAGGAACCGGGTCTTACAGCTTTATGATCTATGGCGATGCCAAAGTCCTGACCGTCAACCACGAATCGCGTATCGGTTTAATGAGCCTGGATTTCCTGCCGGAAGACGGCGCCCCGGATGCGAATATGGCGATTGGGCCGGTGATCCGCAACCGGAACGAGGCGGTGCGGGACGCGGTGGGTTTCATCCAGTTCAACGACTTTGTTAACCAGACTGAATTCGCCAGCGTGGGGTCGGCCATCAAGGATCGCATCCTCAGCGAAGTCATTGCCCCGCTTGATCTGGACAACCTCGCTGGCAAAACCGTGCATTTCTACGGCGCGTTTACGCTGGACGACCTCAGCAACATCGAGATTGTGCCAGTTGTCCTGGAGGTCGCAGGCTGATGGAAGCACCGCAGAACGATGTCATTCTCCACGCCGAAAAAATCACCAAACTCTATCCAGGCACGGTGGCGCTCAACGAAGTGGATTTCAACATCTACCGGGGCAAGGTTAATGTGCTGGTCGGGGAAAACGGCGCGGGCAAATCCACGCTGATGAAAATCCTCGCCGGGGTTGAGCAGGCAACCCACGGTAAACTGCGGCTGAACGGCAAGGAAATTCATCCGCAAAATCCGCGCGAGGCCGAACATCTGGGGATTGGCATCATTTACCAGGAATTGAACCTGTTTCCTAATCTGAATGTTGCCGAAAACATCTTCACTGCGCATGAACTGACATACGGGCGCGCGATCATCAAACATGGCGAACAGGAAAAACGCGCGGCAGCATTGATGACCCGCCTGGAACAGACGATTAACCCCCGGACGCTGGTCGCCAATCTGCGCATCGGGCATCAGCAAATCGTCGAAATCGCCAAAGTGCTGGCGCTGAATGTGCAGATTTTGATAATGGATGAACCCACGTCGGCCCTGAGCGGCGCGGAAGTGGAAATCCTGTTCCGGGTGATTAACGAACTCAAAGCCCAGGGCGTTTCGATTGTTTATATCTCCCATAAGCTCGAAGAACTGCTGCAAATTGGCGACTATATTACCGTGCTGCGGGATGGCCGCCTGATTGCGGAAGCGCCAATGGCGCACGTCAATTTGCCCTGGATCGTTGAACACATGGTCGGGCGTGATACCCAGGCGGTCTATACGCCAGCGGCCCGCGCGATTGGCGAGGAAGTTCTCCGCATTGAAAACATCACGCTGGAACGGGCGGGCAAAGGCCGGAATTATCTGCTGAATCAAGTCTCATTTTCGCTCCATGCTGGGGAAATTCTGGGCATCTATGGCCTGATGGGGGCCGGGCGCACCGAACTCTTTGAGACACTGATCGGGCTGCATCCCCAGGCCACCGGCACGATCTGGCTCAACGGCAAACGCCTGGATGGCAAATCCATCACCGAACGCATCCGCCAGGGCATCATGCTCATTCCTGAAGACCGCCAGCGCGAAGGTCTGGTGCAGAGTCTTTCGGTAGCGCATAATATGATTCTCGCCAGTTTACGCAATTATCTGACCCGTTTCCGTTATCTTT
>DATALK010000595.1:0-3478 GCA_036261085.1 Phototrophicaceae bacterium
GTATCACGGCACAACCCGCAACGCGCGCTTCAAAATCAATAACATCAAAGGCGCCAGCGGCGAAGTCGTCGTCAGTATTGACCAGAGCCGGTATTACAACCAATGGATTTCATTGGGTATCTTCGATCTCGACAAAGCAACCCCTGGCGCAGGCACGGTTTTCTTAAACGATTTAACGGGGGAAACCGGCCTCGAAATTGCTTTTGACGCCTTGCGCTGGCGACAGATTGTCTCCACGCCATCCGGGCAGTATAAAGCCGATGGTTACGATTCACCGGTTGGCACAGACGCAGAACGCCGCACCAGCAAAGTGTGGCCGGGGTCATGGATTGATGCCAGCCCATTTGCCAAGCTGTATTTTGTTGGCACTCCCAGCGAAGCCTACCACACCGGCGCGGACTTAAATCTCCCGCGGGATGCGGACGCGCACGCCCCAATGTACGCAGTTGCCAGCGGCGTCGTGACTTTTGCCGGAGCGCTCGCCACCTGGGGCAATGTCATCGTCATTAAACATGACCCGCTTATCACCAACGGAACCGTGTTATACAGTCGTTATGGTCATGCGGAAGAAATGGCCGTTAAAGTTGGGGATCGGGTGCGGCGTGGTCAGGCCATCGCCAAAGTCGGCAATGCGTCCGGACGGTTTGCCTATCACCTGCATTTTGATCTGAGCCATAGCACTATTCTGGAGCGCAGCCCCGGCCACTGGCCGGGTAAAAATCTGAGTGGCGTTTTGGTCAACTATATTGACCCGCGCGAGTTCATCGCCAATAATCGGCCCAAATAAAAGTCCAGGCTTTGAGGGCAGGCGGATCGCCTGCCCCACCCTACCATTAGAACAAACCCCAATCGTCGGCGGCCCCTTCTTCCATCATGCTGGGATCCCACATTTCTAACCCCATCTCAATGGTGGTGGGCCGGTTCAGGTAATTCTGGGCCGCCCGCCGCGATTGTTCTAACAACTGCGGCGCATACGGGCAAAACGGCGTGGTCATAATCATGGTTATATGGGCATGGTCTTCCTGAATATCCACATTCCGCAGTAAACCCAGCTCAACCACATTCATACCAATTTCCGGGTCAACGACTTCACGCAGGGCTTCGCGCAGACCTTCTTCGGTAACTTGCGTCTGGTCGGTCATTAGGCTTGTCTATCTTTCGCTATCACTATTCTACGCTGTTGTATCCTAGCATAACCCCAAAACGAAGTCAATTTTTATAATCAATATCGTTAATATTATTCCGACGACTCAACTTTAACCATCATTAAATCTATTTCTCGCAGTCCGTAACACCATTCACACGCCATAATTTTTATGATATTAATCAGCAATATTGACACTCCAGAGAAACGGCTGTTATACTTATCGGGTATTTGAAACTCTGGGTACACTTACAATTTAACCCAGTAAAAATCGAGGAGGATGCCCCGTATGGGCGCTGCACTGGAAATTCGCAATCTACACGCTTCAATTGAAGGCAAACCAATCCTTCGTGGTGTTAATCTGACGGTTAAACAGGGTGAAGTTCATGCCCTGATGGGGCCAAACGGCTCCGGCAAAAGCACCCTGGCAAATGTGCTGTTGGGTCATCCGGCCTATGAAGTGACCGCCGGACAGATTATTTTTGATGGTCAGGATGTACTGGAAATGGCCTCCGATGAACGCAGCCGCGCCGGATTATTCCTGGCATTCCAGTATCCCGTAGCGATCCCCGGCGTGACCCTGGCGAATTTTCTACGTCAGGCGATTAATTCCCGGATGAAAGCCCAAAACCCGGAGAGCAAAGGCATTTCCATTCCTGAATTCCGACGTTTGCTGAAGGCCAAAATGGACACCATCCAGATGGATCACAGCTTCGCGGGCCGTTATCTCAACGAAGGTTTTAGCGGCGGCGAAAAGAAACGCGCTGAAATCTTGCAGATGGCAACCCTTGAACCCCGGATTGCCATTCTGGACGAAACCGACTCCGGGCTGGACATTGACGCGCTGCGGATTGTGTCCGACGGGGTGAACAAACTGCGTGGCCCGAATCTGGGTGTTCTGGTGATTACCCACTACCAGCGGATTTTGAATTATATTCCACCCCAGTTTGTGCATGTGATGTTTGAAGGCCAGATTGTGGAAAGCGGTGGACCCGAGCTGGCGCTCACGCTCGAAGAACGCGGCTACGACTGGATTCGTGAGAAATACAGTACGCCCGAATAGTCTGAGGAGCAAGACATGGTTGACATTTCTGACAATATCAAAAGTGAAAAGCAGCTCACCAACGCGGAATCGGCTTTAAATGACCTGCGCACTTCCTATGAAGAAACCTACGGGTTCCATGATGCCGATGTGCAGTATTCGTTTAAAAGCCAAAAGGGTCTCAATGCCGACATTGTGCGCCAGATCAGTGCCTTGAAAAACGAACCCGCCTGGATGACCGACATCCGGTTAAAGGCGTATGAGATTTTCAAGAGCAAACCCATGCCCACCTGGGGCGCGGATCTGAGTACCATTGATTTTGACGACATCTACTACTATGTCCGCGCTGGCGATCAACAAACCAATTGGGACGATGTGCCGGCTGACATCAAACGCACCTTTGATCGCCTGGGCATTCCCGAAGCCGAGCAGAAATATCTGCAAGGGGTCAGCGCGCAGTACGACTCCGAGTCGGTGTATCACAATATCCAGAAGGATTTAGAGTCCAAAGGGGTCATTTTCCTGGATATGGACTCGGCTTTGCGCGAACAACCGGAACTGGTGCGCGAGTATTTTGGCACCATCATTCCGTCCGCCGATAACAAATTTGCGGCACTCAATACAGCGGTTTGGTCGGGTGGCTCATTCATTTATGTGCCGCCGGGTGTCCATGTAGACATGCCGCTTCAGGCGTATTTCCGCATCAACACTCAGAACATGGGTCAATTCGAGCGCACGATGATTATCGTGGACGAAGGTGCGTATGTGCATTATGTTGAAGGCTGCACCGCTCCGATTTATAGTTCCGACAGCCTGCACAGCGCTGTGGTGGAAATCATCATCAAAGATGGTGGCCGCTGCCGTTATACCACCATTCAGAACTGGTCGAACAACGTTTACAACCTCGTGACCAAACGCGCGGTGGCTCAGAAAAACGCGACGATGGAATGGGTGGACGGCAATCTGGGCAGCAAAATCACCATGAAGTACCCGGCAGTCATCCTGGCGGGTGAAGGCGCGCACGGGGAAGTTCTCTCGATTGCCTTTGCGGGCAAAGGCCAGCACCAGGACGCGGGTGGAAAAATCACCCATCTGGCTCCCAATACCAGCAGCCAGATCATCAGCAAGTCCATCAGCAAGGATGGTGGCCGCGCCAGCTATCGCGGTTTGCTGAAGATTGTTGAAGGGGCGGATAATGTCAAGAGCAACGTCGTTTGTGATGCGCTCCTGCTGGATGATCGCAGCCGCTCCGACACCTATCCCTACATCGAATGTGATGACAAAAACGTCAC
>DATALK010000597.1:0-2542 GCA_036261085.1 Phototrophicaceae bacterium
CAGGTAATCAACTGGGAAGTAATCAATCAGTGTCCAGGGCGGGCTGCCCGCCGGGCGCTGATCGAGATGACGGGAGTAGTTTTCGATGCCGGAGCAGTAACCGACTTCGCGGATCATTTCGAGGTCATAGCGGGCGCGCTGCTCCAGGCGCTGGGCTTCCAGCAGTCGGCCCTCCCGCTTGAACTCGGTCAGCCGCTCATCCAGTTCAACCTCGATGTCGTGCATGGCCTGCCGGAGTTTTTCATCACTGGTGATGTACTGCTCTGCCGGCCAGATCGTGATCGCCTGGGGATCGGCCAGGATTTCGCCCGTGAGCGGATCAAACTCGGTGATGCGTTCAACTTCATCCCCAAAGAGTTGAATCCGGTAGGCCGTTTCGCTGTAGGCGGGAATCACTTCCAGCGTGTCGCCCCGCGCCCGGAACGTGCCACGCTTTAAGTCCATGTCGTTGCGGCTGTACTGGATATGGACTAATTGGCGCAAAATCGTATCGCGGCGCATATGACGCCCGACTTCAACCGAGACGGTGGACTGCCGCCACGCTTCCGGGTCGCCGATGCCGTAAATGCAGGAGACGGACGCCACAATCAGCGTATCCCGCCGCGAGGATAGTGAAGCCATCGCGGAAATGCGCAGACGGTCAATCTGCTCGTTGATCTGTGTTTCTTTTTCGATATACAGGTCTTGTTTGGGGACGTAGGCTTCCGGCTGATAGTAGTCGTAGTAACTGACGAAGTATTCCACCGCGTTACGCGGGAAGAAATCTTTGAACTCAGAGTACAACTGCGCGGCCAGCGTTTTGTTGTGAGCCAGGATTAGCGTCGGTTTCTGGACTTCTTCGACCACTTTAGCGACGGCAAAAGTTTTTCCCGTTCCCGTAGCACCCAGGAGAACCTGATGTTTGAGTCCTTTTTGGATACCTTCGACCAGTCCCTCAATGGCTTTGGGTTGGTCGCCTGTGGGTTGGAATTCAGATACGACCTGAAATGGGGGCATGACCACACTCACTTTCAGAACGTCAGTTCGAGTAGGACAGGTTATTATAACGGAATTTAGCCGTCAACGGTAGCCCAGATTTAAGCGCCCGCCCCACACAATTACCAGTGTTTGACATAATACAAAGCATCATTGACGGGGTATTGGTCACCGGGATTAGCACGGCCCGTGTAGATGACATCGCCCGCCTGGGTATCCACATGCACATGGCGCTGGCCGGTGCTGATGCCCACAATAAAGCCGAGATTAGCAGCGCGGGCCGCCTGTAAAACGTTGGGGTTGAGGGTTCCGGTGGTGATGTCGTAACCGCTGCCAAAAGGGGTCACCAGCGAACGCACGGCATAGCCGGTTTGCGCTTCAATCATGGCCGCCGAATCCACAATTTCGCTCTCATAATCCGCTGCATCAAAACGCGCATTGTCCAGGTTGGAATGGTACGCCGTGTGGGTTGCCAGTTCCATGCCTTCCCGGGTCCAGGCAGCAACAGCCTCCCAACGACGATCATCCTGGGGCAAATCCGGGCGCGTGATGATGCTAAAAACCGCCTTAAAGCCGGATTCCAAAAAGTTGTTTTTCATGCGTTCAAAGTATTCAAACGATGGGCTGCCCGCCACCAGCGACAGATCATCTACAGATAGAATCACCGGGTGATACGGCAGCGCGGTAGTTCCGGCCATCGCCTGTTCCCAATCGTGGTAAGTGACGCCGGTGTAGTCCAACGCTTTCAGATGGCTAAGTAAATCTGGCAGGATGCGCCAATGGCGGCTGTGCAGCATGAGCGACGGCGGCACACGAACGATATTCTCTGGGGCCAAACGTGGCGAAAGCGCTGGAAAACACCCAACGCCCACAAGAGTCCGTAAAAACTGCCGCCGATTCTGGTCTGCCATGTGCTGCCCCTTTGAAGTGTGCGCTTAAAATAGATCATAGGGCAACGCCGAAAATTAATCCAGACGGCGGCAGGCAGCCGTTGTGGGAGCGGCGGCGTACCGTCAGGGATGGGGTCAAAAAGCGCCGTATCAGAGCATTCGCCCAGACATAGGGCTGCGCAGGCTGCTGCGGGAAAAGATAAAGTTCGTCAGCGCGCCAATGGCAAACGCCAGCGCAAAAATAGCAAAAGAAGCCCGTTGGTCGGCGGTGGTCAGCAGAATGAGATACCCCAGCGCCAGCGTAAAACTCACCAGCACGGCAACGGTCAGCGCGCGGCCAATGCGCGAATCGGAACTGCGGCCCATGCGGGTCAGAATCAACGCACCAAAGCCAAACACAAAACCGAGCGCCGAGGGGAAAATCAAGCCGAAAAAGCTGAGAGTTGCGGGTGGGGGCAGCGGCGTGTTCGGATCAGCAGGCGGCGGCGCGGGAACGAGCGAGGTCAACAGCAGCATCAGAAAAATTCCCGCCAACCACCCTAACAGATAGCCCGCGTACTCCTGCTGGCGCAGCGCCCACACGCTGATACTCACCAGCATCACCATGGTAATCGTGACCACCATGAAGTTGCTTAAGAGCAGGCTTTGCAGAAAAGCGCCCATAAATGGATACCTCC
>DATALK010000598.1:0-7983 GCA_036261085.1 Phototrophicaceae bacterium
TTCGCCTTCCGGCCACAGCAAGACCACTGTCGGGCGATGCTCCAGCACCGGCACAAGCTGGCGATTGGGCTTCAACGCCAGCATTCCGTTCTGCACAATTTTCCACTCGTAACGCTGCATGGGGCGTCCTCACCAGTTCAATTTGACATCCCGCCGCCAGTATTTTAAGACCAGCGCCCCGCCGGGCATGGCCGCCACCAGGCGGTAGAGCAAATCCCAATCATCGGGAGCCAGAATCTTAAATACCAGCACCCCCACCCCGTAAGCGACCATCCCCACAATCATTCCCAGGGTGGGCACACCACCGCGCAGCGCCAGCAGCAGCAGCGCGACGCCCGCGCCGAGGGCCGCCAAACGGAGCAGACGGGGTAAAAGCTGGCGGGTGTCCCAGCCTTCAGCGTGGAAAGAACGCAGCAGCAGCACCAGCACCAACGCCTCCGCGCCCACCGAGGCCACCGCCGCCCCGCGCACGCCCAGGACGGGCAGCAGTGTCAGCAGTAAAATCACGTTGAGAGTCAGTCCACCGGCGCGAATAAACAGCGTGCGCCGCTGGCGATTCTGGACGGTCATCCCCTGCGCCGGAATGTTGTTAAACATACTAATGAGCGCATACCAGATCAAAATGCGTAACACGTCCGCCGTTGGGCGAAAATCTTCCCCAAACAGCGGCACGGTAATTTCGGCGGCATACACCGATAACGTCAGGCAGATGGGCAGGCTGACCAGCACAGTAAAAAACGACAGTTTGCCAACAATAAACCCAAACAGCGGATTCCGCCCGTCACCGTGCGCGCGCGACATCAGCGGAAAGGTTGCCAGCAGAATCGTCGTACTGAGCAGTTCGACAATGCCAAAAATGAAGATGAAAGCGACAGAGAGGTAGCCGGTTTCCACGTCACCGATGAGGCGATTCGTGAGCAGTTTATCGGCCTGCTGGTAGGCCAGCGAGAGAAACGCGGCCACCGCCAGCGGCGCGCCGTTGCTGATAAGCGGCCCGGCAATCGAGCGGTCAAACGGCCACTGGGGGCGCACGCCGCCGCGCAGCACCAGCAACCACAGCGCGGTGGAACGCCCCACCCCGGCAATCAGGCTGCCGAGATACAGCCCAAACAAGCCATAACCACCGGCCAGACCCAACGCGGCCAGGACGATCATCAGAAGGATATGGCAGACCGTCACGACGGACGACGCCAGCATTCGCTCCTGGGCCAGCAGCAAGTCATTACACATGCTGCCGAGAATGTCCACAATGAGGCCGAGGCTGGCGATACTCACAAACACGCGGACGGTCTCACTGTAGCCGCCCAGCGCTGCCGCCGCGTTTAAGCCAACATAGGCCAGCAGCGCCAGTACCGTCTGCATAAACAGGGTGGCCGTCAGGTATTGGCCCGCCTTCTGCGGATACCGCGCCACATCGCGGACGACAATTGGCCCCATGCCAAAGTTGGGAATGGCCGAACCGACCATGATAAAAGCGGCGACCACGCCATAAATGCCATACATGGCCGGGCCAAGTGCGGAAACGAGGAGAAGCTGCCAGCCAAATTGTAAACCCCGGCTGAGGATGCTGGCGGCGGCAATCGCCCCGGCGTTGCGGGCGGCGCGGCGGGCTTCGTCGCCGGAAATAGTGGTTGTGAACGTGTCAGTTGTCATAATGGCGATACTACCACCGAAAGGCCGGTAAATCCAGAAAGGTTAATCGAGCGGCGGGGGCAGCGCGTGCTGGCGCACTGCCTGCCGCTGCGCCAACCGGAGCAGCATCCAGGTAAAGAGGGCATAAAGAGCCAGACTGGTAAACGCGGCAAGCAGCCCATACCCGACAGGGTTATCCGCGACAGTGGGATAATTCGGCTGCGACCAGTGATAGTTTGACAGCTCGGCCCCTAAAGAAAACCCGTTGTCAACCAGCACAATGCTGAGGCGATTCAGCCACTCCGTCAGACTAAACGCAGCGATGGGCAGCGTTTCAGCCAGCAGATAACTCAAAAGCAGCGCCAGAAAACTGAGCAGCGCTGCCGCCACCACTAATACCAACAGCCGCAAAAAGAGCGCCCGCGCCAGGGTTAATACGGGCGAGCGCATCTCGGCGGAGGCGGCTACCCCAACGGCGGCGGTAAACCCCAGGTTCACCAGTGTCAGCGCGGCGACCAGGACAGCGGCCAGTAGGAGATGTTCGGCGCGGGGAATGGATAAATAGTGCGAACTGCTGTAGTACGCGCCGTAGGCGGCAAGCGTAGAGGTAAAAAAGCGGCTGGTCGAAGCGCCATACCAGACTACGACGCCGCCACGCAGTACCGCCAGCAGCGCATAAGCGCGCCACTGCCGCCGCACGGTGGCCCACCACTTGCCACGCACGATCCGCCGTGCGTCCACACCGGTCAGCACCAACATGTCCCAGGTATGACCATGCTGCTCACGAGCAATCGTGTTCGCGGCTAATGACAGCGTGCGGAACAGCAGCAAAAAATGCTGGGCGACCACACCAATGACCAGCAGTGTGGTTCCAAAACCAAACCAGTCCCCGATTGAAGTTGGGTCACGATAGAGCAGCGCCCCAACCACCTCGCCGCCGAATAAGATCAAAGTGACGGTGACGGCCAGCAGCGCAACGATCCGTCCCAGCCACCGCCGCCGGAAAGGATGTGGTGGGGTCAAACGGCGCTGGTAAGCCAGTTCCGCCTGCATAATGGGGTTATTATCGGTATTTAAGGCGCGAAACGAGACCACCGGCAGCCTTTCTGCTCAAAACATCCTATCATCTTAGGCGAAAATCGAGATGGCCGCGACCACTCAAGTTTTTATCAGCATCGGCAGCCTGCGGAATCTTACGCAAATGGGCAATCAGATACCCGTTATAGTGAAAAGAAAGCATGTAACCGTCTGAGTCAGCAACATATCCATTCCAGGCCACTGAGCAAGGGACTTGATGATTATGTGGAACGAAGCGATGTCTACTGGTGTACCCGAAATTGATGTTCAGCACAAAGAACTGCTGGCAAAATTCAGTGAACTGTATGAAGCCCTGGCCGCCGGGAAAGGTCGAGAAGAAACGGGGAAAATGCTGGATTTTCTCCAGTTTTATGCCCAATGGCACTTTGAGCGCGAAGAACGCTGCATGGAGCAGTACCAGTGTCCGGTAGCCGCCGCCAATAAAACCGCGCACCGAACGTTCCTGGAGCGCTTCGGGCAGCTTTACGAACGCTACCAGGAGTCCGATGTTGACCCGGAAGTGGTGCTGGCGACTTTTATTGAACTTCAGGATTGGATTATCAACCACATTCTGCGGATAGATACCCAACTTAATGGGTGTGTAGCGGGCCATTAACCTGGCAGCAACTATACCAATGATAAAGATCAATTAGCAAATTCTCATCTATTACGCCGATTTAGATGTTTTTTCTCATCTGTTTCTGTTAAAGTTAGGTGAGGTCTTTTTAGACTCGCCCAATTCTTGTTTTAGTGTGGAGACAGATGTCGCGTGGCGATTGAAACAGCGTTACCCCAAACTCAAAAACTTCCCTGGCAGCAGGTTGTGGTCCGTTACCAGCAGTCCGATCTGCGGCGCAGCCTGTGGCAGATGGTCAACAGCATCGCGCCGTATTTTATTCTGTGGTATCTGGCCTATCGCAGCCTGGAAATCTCTTACTGGCTAACCCTGCCGCTGACCTTACTGGCGGCGCTGTTTGTCATGCGGGTTTTTATCATCTTCCACGATTGTGGACATGGTTCGTTTTTTAAGTCGAAAAAAGCCAATGATTTTGTCGGCGTTTTCACCGGAATCATTACCTTTACCCCCTATTATGCCTGGCGGCACAGCCACGCCATCCACCACGCCACCTCCGGCGACCTTGACCGGCGCGGCATTGGCGATGTGTGGACGCTGACCTATGAGGAATACCAGAAACGGCCTCGGTTGCAGCAGTTTTTTTACCGCCTCTACCGCAATCCATTTATGATTTTTGTGGTGGGGCCAACCATTGATTTTGTCGTGCTGCAACGCCTGCCGTACATGAACAAATCGGCCAAAGCGCGCGAGAAAAACAGCGTGCATGTCACTAATCTGGCGCTGCTGGGCGTCGCCGTTGTTCTCAGCCTCACCATCGGTTTTAAAGCTTACGTGCTGGTGCAGCTGCCAATTATCGCCTTCGCTTCGTCGTTGGGGGTATGGCTGTTTTATGTCCAGCATCAGTACGAAAACGTCTACTGGGAACGGCACGAAAACTGGGACTACGCGACAGCGGCGCTGTACGGGAGTTCGTTCTACAAACTGCCCAAAGTGCTGCAATGGTTCACAGGCAATATCGGCTTCCACCACATTCACCACCTCAGCCCGCGCATACCAAATTACCAGTTGGAAGCCTGCCACAACGAAAATCCAATTTTCCACGAGATTGAACCGCTGACACTGCGCACCAGCTTAAAATCGCTGTGGGTGCGCGTGTGGGACGAAGACCGGCACAAGATGATCGGCTATCACCCGCCGGAAGACCTGCCGGTGACGGAATAATTTCGCGGCAAAACGGACAGGTAGCGACTTGTCCGTTTTAATTTATAACTTTGACGCAAGGAAATTGCAGAATGCCCCAACACCCTCAGAACTCCCGATTCTTGAATTCCAATCGACAGAGGCTTTGCGCGCGTGGCTGCTGCAAAATCATGATACATCTGCCGGAATCTGGCTGCGCATCTACAAGACCAAATCTGGGGTCAAATCAGTGGCGTTTGAAGAGGTGCTGGATGCCGGGTTGTGTTTTGGCTGGAGCGAAAGCCTGCGCCGCAAAGGCGATGCCCACTCCTATTTGCAGCGCTTCACTCCCCGCCGCCAGAAAGGCACCACCTCCCCACGCAATCGGGAACATGTGGAGCGTCTCATTCAAGAAGGAAAAATGACACCAGCGGGACTGAAAGCGCTGGGAATGGAAAAAACGGATTAGCAAAAGCCTGAGGAAAAGATAATGCCTAATCCTATTTGCCACGCTGATGTGTCAAAAGTCTTCTTCGTCCTCTAGTACTTTTTTGAGACCAGGGATTAACTTTTCCTGGTAATCTTCAAGTGATACGCCCAATTTATCAGCGATTACCGTAATCTCTTTGGCCTCTATCAGTGAAAGACTAAAAACCTGGCGGAGCATTCGGATACGACTTGCAAAATCTAACCCATTTGTTTTAGCTAAAAGGTACAGCTCTTCAGCCGTTTTGCCATTAGCGGACATCCGCATATATTTAGCGAAATCATCCATTATTGTGTTCCTTCATTAAATATCGAACGGTTGCCACAATTGCCAGCATCATCAGGACAAGGCCCAGGTAAGAAAATCCTATACCAAGCCAGCCCAAATGCTGGTAACGTGTAGGGAGATGTTCAGGTGTGAGAAGATTGCGCGGGACAAACACGCAAAAAATACCAAGCGCTAAAAGGATTAAATAAGCGACCAAACGGTTACACCCCCTGGCCTGATTAATTTGTGACGGTGAATGTCCCAATTTATGCTCCGGTAAAAGCCCCAGCAGGTCACACCACAACCATCTTGACTAATAAAAAACGCCGCTTGAAAGCGGCGTTCATTTTTGCCAATCACAATAGTATTAGTAATAGTGCTATGACAGATAATCACGCAGTTGGCGGGAACGGCGCGGATGCCGCAGACGGCGCAGCGCGCGGCCTTCAATCTGGCGGATACGTTCGCGCGTCAGGCCGAACTTCTGGCCCACTTCTTCCAGCGTGTAACAGCGCCCGTTTTGCAGGCCAAAGCGCAGGCGCAGAATCCGCGCTTCACGCGGGGTCAGCGTGCCCAACACCTGCTCAATTTTCTCGCGCAGCAGGTTATCGTAGGCATACTGGGTCGGCGTGGGGGTCGTATCGTTTTCGATGAAGTTCCCCAATTCGCTGTCGTCATCTTCGCCAACCGGATGTTCCAGACTCAACGGCTGCCAGGAGACGCGCAGCATCCACTGCACTTTGCGCGGTTCCAGGTTGAGTTCTTCGGCGATTTCATCGGCGGTGGGTTTGCGCCCGTATTCCTGTTCCAGTTGGCGCGCGACCCGGTACAGACGGCGAATGCGATCACTCATGTGGACAGGGACACGAATGGTGCGGCCCTGGTCGGCGATAGCGCGAGTGATGGTCTGGCGAATCCACCAGGTGGCATAAGTGCTAAAACGGAAACCGCGCCGGTAATCAAATTTTTCAACAGCTTTCATTAAACCGAGGTTGCCTTCCTGAATTAAATCCAGGAACGGGACGCCCCGCGACATATATTTTTTGGCAATCGAGACCACCAATCGCGTATTAGCACGAATGAGGTGATCACGGGCGTTGAGGCTGTCCTCAACTTGCAGCTTCCACTCCAGCGCGCTGGGGCTGTGCGGGTCTTTAGAGAGCTTCTTCTGGCACTCAATCCCACCTTCCAATCGCATCGCCAGGGCGATTTCTTCATCGGTGGACAGCAGCGGCACCCGCGCCATTTCTTTCAGATACAGGCCAACGGTATCGCTGGACAGCATCCCCGTGACATCGTACTTGTCATCCAGATCATCGTCGTCCACATCCTCACTGTCGAGGTCAGCATCGTCAAAATCGTCTTCGAAATCTTCCATGCCCCCAAAAAACAGCTCGTCGGATGGTTCGACTTCCGCGCCATCATCCGCAAAGAAGTCCAGATCGGGAATCATATCCAGGCCGGTGTCGTAATCAGAACCGTAATCTATCAAGATAACCCCCAGATTAATGAGTGAAAAAGGCTACTTGAGCAAATTTCTAAGCGTCGCCAGACGTGGGTCAGCGGCGCTGGTGTCACAATCACAGCTTGCTTGGTTGAGGTTAGTGCCACAGGTTGGACACAGCCCGCGACAGTCGGGCTGGCACAGCAGGCCGCGGGCAGTGGCAATAATCACTTCGTCGCGCAGCAGCGGCCCCACATTGAGGACAGCGGTTTCTTCAACCACAAACTCCGCATCCATCCGAGGGGGATAAACGTAGAGTTCTTCGATTTCAACCGTGACATTTTCTGTCACAGGCTCCAGGCAGCGGTAACACTCACCACCGATCCCGGTTTCGAGTTTTCCCTGAACCAGAACGCCTTCTTTGGTGCGACTCAGGCGGAGCGGGCCGCGCACATAGTCCAGAGTCAGGTCATCAGAAACCCGCACTTGGGGTACATCAAAAGCCGTTTCGTGGCTATGTCCAGGGCCATCTGCTAGGAGGAAACCAACATTGATTTTAAGGACCCGGTTGCTGACATAGCTCATGATAATTTATCTCACATCAAATTGGCTAAGTGAGACCCTAAGTTGGTAAAGACATTAACTATTGATCTAATTATGTCTGCATTATATGAGGAAAAGTTAGGGTGTGTCAAGATATGCGACACCACATTAACGGAAATCAAACCATATTTTGGGAGTTTTTTACTACTGTGACACAATTTGTCACAGCTTAATTGTGCGTCAATTGGACTTTGGTCTTATCTGGTTAGAAATATCAAACGCTCAGACCGGTCATGACAAATGACACGTTAGCAAAAACCGGATTGTGTATATAATGAAATTAAGGACATGAGGTAGTGGTGTGAGGTGTAAAATGGCTACGGCTGTGACCCAACCGACCCAAACCCTACCCGGCCTGCACGCTGAACTCGAACTGTACTCAGACCGGATTGTGGTTCGGCAAAACGATCTTTTATCCCAGGTCTTTCAAGGGACACGGACGATTGCCCCGAAAGACATCGCCAATATTCACCTGTATGAAAGCTGCTTTTTAAATCACGGTCAGATCCACATTCGACTGCGTGACCGGACACGCGCGGCCATTACCCTGGACTATAAATGCGAACATCATCCCATCGCCAGAGCCATCATCGCCGCAATTGAAGCCCAACTGCTCTTAACTGAAACCCACCATTAGTTTGTGCCGGTTGGCGACCTTGTTATAATGACGCGAGTCCCGACAAGGTCGCCAGGCCGGTATTTGCCAGCCAACCGCAA
>DATALK010000604.1:0-2757 GCA_036261085.1 Phototrophicaceae bacterium
AATCGAATCGGATAGTTTTTCCGGCGTATAAGCCAGGAGGAAAACCATGAAGAGTTGCCAGGAACTGATGACGAAGAGTCCCGAGTGTTGTCTTGCCAACGACAAAGTCTACACCGTGGCGCAACGGATGCAGCGCGAGAATATCGGCGCGCTCCCGGTAGTGGAAAACCATGAGACCAAAAAATTGATTGGGATCATCACGGATCGGGATTTGGCGGTGCGCGTCGTTGGCGCCAGTCGTGATGCCACCAATACGCGGGTCGGCGAGGTTATGACCGCCAACCTGGTCGTCTGCCATCCTACCGATGAGCTTGATAGTACCGTTGAGCTGATGGCAAGACATCAAATCCGACGCATTCCAGTGGTTGACCAGGCGGGGCAGGTGGTCGGCATTATCGCCCAGGCGGACGTAGCGATCCGTCTTGACAATCACGACCAAGCCGGGCAAATGGTTGGAAAGATTTCGCAACCAGACTTAGTACCAGCGGTAGCCAACTAGCCATGAATCACATCTGAAGCGAATCTCATTATCACCCTCTAGTTGCTGTTTGCTCCAAAAACAGGGGACGACCCGTGATAATCAACGGAACAGCCCGTCATCCAGCAACCGCCAGGGGTATGGATGACGGTGTTTAGTATCCGCCAAGGCCAGTCAGCTGCAACATCAAAAGAAGTGGGTATACCTATTAATTTTTCATCGCACTTTTCATCATATTCACTATGGGGAATGAGGTCGAGCGATGGCGTCCATTTTGGTGGTTGAAGATGAGACCGTGATCCAGTTTCTTGTTCGTAACATGCTCCAACCTGCCGGTCACAGCGTGTATGAAGCCGGGGATGGAGAAGCGGCGCTTGTTATGCTCGAAACCTTCCCCCAACCGTTCGATCTGATTATTTTAGATCTGCTGATGCCGAAGATGAATGGCTTTGAGTTTCTCTCGAAATTGCAAAACCAAACGGTTCGGCCCCCTGTAATTATTCTCAGTGCGCATGAAGATAAGATTCCGCAAGCCTTAGAGAATATGGTCAGTGGCCGGTTACTCAAGCCCTTTGGTCGGCAAGACCTCAATGCCGCCGTGAACAGCTTACTGGGTGAAAGTCCCACTGCGCCAGCACACCGAACACGTCACACTGAGGAAGAAACCCAATACGATCAGGCGGGCGCGGGTAACGATTGATTTTTGGCCTGCCACCTTCGGCCACCGATAAACATTAACGGACGCGAATCGCAGCTCACCTTGTCGGCTCTGATGATGAGAGGGATTTAGAAATTCGGTAGCCTAAGGTTCATTTCTCTCTATGATTAATTTTTGACCATTATTAGCAAGATTAATAGTTTAGCTCCAACGTGTGTTGGGGTCGCACCTTTACCCGCGTTGAATGGGGCCATTCAACGGCTGCTTGACCAACTCTATTGGGATATGCCCCTACCATTAGTCCCCGTTACCGATAAACACGTTCCCAGTATTGAACGTAACCGCCTCATCTGCGCTCGCTATACCGCTGGTGAGACCCGCGAAGCTATCGCTGACGATTTCGACCTCTCCCCCAACGGATTTACAACTCATCCGCCTTTGGTGTCTGTAATCTTGTAGCGCCAGCAAAAAGGATTATTTCTTCTCCGTTGCTTTGGCGACGGCGGCGGCGCGGGTGCGCACATCGAGTTTTTCAAAGATGGCTTTCAGGTGGCGTTTGACGGTGTTGGCGGTGATAAACAACTTCTCGGCGATTTCCTTATTCGTTAACCCCTGAACCAGCCAGTGCAGCACTTCGCGTTCGCGTTCCGTCAGGCAGGCCAGGGGGTCCGTACAGGGCGGCAGTTGGCGCACTTCTTCCGCTAACCGCAAAAACGTCTCGCGGTCAAACATCTGTTTTTCCAGATAGGCGAAAATACCCTGTTCGGCGTACACCCGCTGAATATCTTCTGGCGCGGCCACGCCGCTGACGACAATCGTGGGCAAATTGCGACTGCGGGTATAGGTCAGCAGCCGATAGCCTTCCAGGTCTTCCAATGCGGCACAGGGGCGGGTACTCGGCCACAGCCCCCCCAGCGACAAATCCACTACCGCCAGCACAAAAGTCTCGCGGCGCAAATAGCCAGCGGCTTCACCAAAGCTGTGCGCCTGCCGCGTCTGATACCCCACTTCGGCCAGCAGTTCGGCCAGCAGGCTTTGCCAACCGGCATCATCATCCACCACTAAAGCGATACCTGCCAGTGGGTCTGGGGTGAAGGCCGGTGTCTGGGCGGCGCTCGTCAACGGCGTATCCAGAAACGCCGGTAAGTTGGGCGCGTTCGCCAGGGCGCGATGAACCACCGCATTAAACTCCTCCCGCGAAAAACATTCTTTCCGCAGGACGGTGAACGCGCCGTATTCGGTCATGGCGCTGACTGCCAGTTCCACCGTCGCAAAGCCGGTCAGCAGAATCGTTTGACTGCTGGGATCAAACTGGCGCACGGCTTCCAGAACGCGCAAGCCATCGGTATTGTGCGGGTTGTTATCGGCCAGCGAGAGATCAACAATCGTCAGCCGGTGCGTCCGAACGCGCAGCAGTGGCAGCGCGGCGGGGAACGTGGCGGCGACTTCCACCGCAAAACCACTGTCGGTCAGCAGTTCACTCAGGATTTCCTGCCAGGCAGCATCATCTTCCACAATCAGGGCATAAGGAGCAGTCATTGGCATTTCTCCGCGCGCGGCAGCCGCAGTTGGAACGTGGTTCCATGACGGCCATCGCTGGCAACTACCACCCCTCCACCCA
>DATALK010000606.1:0-3478 GCA_036261085.1 Phototrophicaceae bacterium
AAATGTCCTGGTAATTGCAACCCATCGGCAGCCCGGTGATCTGCCGCAGCAGAAACGCGCCGGGGTCCAGATCGGTGAACAGCGCGTCGGGCTTAAAATCCGCCACCGCTTTTAATTCGGCGGCAACCAGACGTTTTAAATATTGCCCCCGCGCAAAACCAGCCAGCCACAGGACAAACCAGAAGTTACCAATCGAGCGTCCTGCTTTGACTGGCGGCGCAATTTGCTGAGAGCGCCGCTCAATCAGCCGGGAAAGTGAATGGGGCAGGCCAAACATGGTCGTGGCCGGAACGCTGTAGACGGTATAACCGCGCTGGCGCAAAACCGTTTCCAGGTAACCGGAAGCGCAGAAAGCCACTTCGTGACCGGCCGCGCGGGCTGCTTCCGTGATCGCCAGGACGCGGGTTAACCCGCCCCAGGTTCCCATCGTCGGTGAAAATAGTGGAATGAGCAAACGCATGATGCTACCGCCCCCTGAACGTGTGCGAACGTGGTATCACAGACCACAGTTATTGATTGAACGTTCAATCAAGAGTATAAGCCAGATTCAAGAGCGAGTCAATCGGGGCGGCTTTGTAGGGTGCATTTCAAGATTATGGAAAAGAGGATAGAGTCGAGAAAAGAGAAAGAGCAGAGGCATGGAAGAGCAGCGAGCAGCCCTGAAGGCGCGGTTAATGGCAAAGGCGGAAGCAGCAATCGACAAGATGCTGGCGGATGAGCGGGTTGGCGAAGCGATGACGATGAGTAGCATCGAAGCGGTGGTGGGAAAAAGCGAAAGCGACTTCCGCCAAGCCGCACTGGAAGAAATCGTAGGGATGCAAAAGAGCAGTACAAAGACCTGCCCGATGGGCGGGACAACGCTGTTGAACAAGGGGAAACAACGGCGGCAAGTGGTCAGCTTGCGCGGGGAAGTGACGTTGGAACGGACATACTACGAATGCTCAGGGTGCCGAAAAGGCTATTTTCCCCCTGGATAACCAGCTTGAGATTACGCGCAGCGTGTATAGCCCGGACTTAGCGAAGCAGATGGTCTGGTTGAGTGGATTACTGCCTTACGGACAGTGTGAGCAGGTGTTTGCACGGATTGGCGACCGGATGGTGCCTGCTAGCAGCATTTGGCGACAAACGCAGCGGCATGGCGAACGGCTACAAGCGTCTGTGGAAGAGCAACGCCAACAGGTGCGTGTGGAGCGCGTGGTTTTGCCGGAGGTGCGCTACGACCACGACCAGCGCAAAGGCGTGTCGCTGGATGGCGGCATGGTCAACATTCGCGGTGAGGGCTGGCGCGAACTAAAGGTCGGGGCTGTGTTTGACATTGCGCTGAAGTTGGAGCGCAGCCCACAAACGGGTGAACTGGAAGCCATGCCGCATGGAGAAGCCATCGCCTACACGGCGGTGTTAGGGTCAAAAGAGGCATTTACCCCTGCGTTGTGGTCCTTAGCCGTTCAGCACGACGTGCCGACCGCCAAAGAGCGGGCAGTGGTGGGGGATGGTGCGTTGTGGGTCTGGAACGTCGCCGAAGAGGTCTGCCCGGATGGACGCCAGATCGTGGATTGGTTTCATGCCGTTCAGCATCTGTCCGATGCCGCGACTACCTTGTATCCCGACGAAAAAGATTCCAAGACCCGTACACAATGGCGGCGCACCTATAAAGACCATCTCTATATGGGGCGCGTCCACAAAATTATCGCCGCTCTGCATCAGCGCCGTCGCGCGGACTTAGCTCTCTACTTCGAGCGTCATCAGCGTCGGATGCAATATCTGGAATTTCGTGAAGAGGGTTTCCCGATTGGCTCTGGCACCGTTGAGAGTGGTGTCAAGCAATTCAAGCAGCGATTGACAGGCACCGGAATGCGCTGGAACCCGCGCAGCGCCGACTACATGCTCACCATTCGTGCTGCCGCTCTCAGCAACACTTTCGATGCTCTCTGGCGTACTGCTGCCTAAATGTTGAAATGCACCCGGCTTTGTAAAGCCCTGTCAGGCGCTGGCCCGCCACCCCTGCTGCTGGTATTCGGCCCAGGTTTCGGCCATTGCTTCCCGGAACGGGTGCGGCTGCCAGCCCAATTCGCGCTCCGCTTTCGCGCTCGAATAACACCAGTTGTTGGTAATCATGCTCAGAAAATCACCGGGGAAAATGGCTTTGCCGGTCAGTAATTGACTGAGCGACGATACCGCCCGCAGAAGGCTGGCACTCACTCTACGGCGCGGCGGCTGCTTCCCCAAAACCGCACCAATTGCGGCCCAGATTTCAATGAAGTTGAGATTGTTCCCACCCAGCATATACCCCTCACCCGCCCGCGCTTTTTCAAAAGCGGCGAAGATACCCGCGACGGTATCCCGATAATAGGATAAACAGAGGGTGTTCGTGCCGCTGCCAAAAATCACTACGGGCTTATTGGCGGCCAGCCGCAGCAGCGTTTGTTCCTGAAAACTGGTATGGCTGGATGCCCACGAACATCCATAACCAAAACCGGGGTAAACGATGGACACAGCTAATCCGCGTCCGGCATACTCCCGCGCCAGATCATCGGCGGCGCGTTTGGTCTTGGCGTACAAATCGGTGTAAGTGCTGGAATCAGGCAGGTGGCTTTCGTCGGCCATCTGACCGGGGGTGGTGGAACCCAGTACGGACATGGAGCTGACCTGCACCATTCTCTGAACGCCCAGTTCCAGCGCGGTCTGCAAAACATGACCTGTGCCGTCCCGGTTGATGCGCCACCACTCGGCTTTTGGCAGTTGGTAGCCCACTACCGCCGCTAAATGGCACACGCGCTCACACCCGGCCATCCCGGCGCGCACGGCCTGGGGATCGGTAACATCCCCTTTGACGAGGGTTATTCCGGGCAGGTCTTGTATGCCGGTCAGATCGCTGCTGGGGCGCACCAGCACACGGAAATCTTCGCCCCGCCCCGCCAGTTCTTTCAACAACACGCGACCAATCGAACTCGTGCCGCCGGTCACAAAGGTCGTCATTGGGGAATCTCCTCGATAGGTACTCAGCGAGATGACTAAACGCTCGTTGAGTTTAAGTACTAAAAAAATCTGCTGCTGCGTTTATGTTGGCGGCAGCGTTTGGGACAGCAGCGCGGCAAGCATGTCCGTCATGGTCGCGGCCTCAAAGGTCGCTACTGCGCGCAGTTCCAGATTAAAAAACAACTGCCCGTAACCAAACAGGGTACACATCACCAGCCAGGCGGTTCGCTCCGCTTCATCCTGATCGCTGATAAACCGGGTTATCAGTTTGGTTAGCCCCTGGTGGAATTCCAACCAACGGGCATAAACCACCGCGCGTTCCTCGTCGTTGAACCGGTAAAACTCGCCGTATAACCAGCGAATGATTTTCAGCCGGGTAATGCCAAAAGTGGTCAATCGCTGGCCGAGCTGCTGGATTAAATCATACAGCGTGGCCGCCGCCTGACAGTGTTCCAGCGCATCTGCCAGATCGGGTGTTTGCTCCGCAATCACGGCTTGCAAT
>DATALK010000608.1:0-3827 GCA_036261085.1 Phototrophicaceae bacterium
GCAACCATCTGGAAAACAATATCCTGTTGGGGCTGGCGCTCTACCGAGCGCTGCAAGCCGACGGCCAATCATCAACTGACGCCTACACGGAAACCCGTGATTATCTGGCCGCAACTGCTCAACAGCAAGCCAACCGAATTCGCGCCTTCAAGCGGTTTTTACCGAAACGGTTTCGGTATCCGGTAGTGCGCTGGTTCGTGCGGCAGCAGATGCACACCCTGTTTCCAGCGGATGGTTGGGATTGGACATGGCTCGAAGACAGCCCGCGCCGCATGGCTTTTGATGGCACACGCTGCCTGTATCTGGATACGCTGCGGGCTTATGGTGCGGCGGAACTGATACCCGCGTTTTGTAACACGGATGATGTGATGGGCAAAGGGATGGAGCCGGAAGTCGTTTTTGAGCGCCAATATACGCTCGGACGCGGCGATGACCACTGCGATTTTTGTTTCCGCAACACCCGCTTTAGCGGCAATCTGCCCAGGTGATGGTGGTCAGTGTTCGCGCCCCGGCTTATACTGGAAATAAAGGCTCCTGGATAAATCGAGTGATGTAACGTGTCCAGGTAGAGGTGAGGCAATGCCTCGCCCCTACGGGAAATTACTCATTTTGAACAAGAGCTAAAAACATACCGTGATTACTCGTTACCATTCGACCCCTCCCCCCGAATTCAAGGGAGAGGGGCCAGAAACCACCGTCTTTAATCCCCTCCCCGAATTCGGGGAGGGCTAGGGTGGGGTCAAAAATGCGCAGTTTTACAGACTAGCAATCACGGTAAAAACACCTGTATCTGATGGGAAGCGATTGGAAACACCGGTATGGATGATTTAATCCGGGATGCGGCAACCTATCTTCGGCACAGCCAGCAGCTAACCGTACTGACTGGCGCGGGCATCAGCAAAGAATCGGGCATCCCCACGTTCCGCGATGCGCTGGATGGGCTGTGGGCGCAGTTTGACCCGACGCAGTTAGCGACTCGGCAGGCGTTTAGCGATAATCCCAAATTGGTCTGGGATTTTTACGAGTATCGCCGGGAACTGATGCGTCCGGCGCAGCCCAATCCCGGCCATTATGCCCTGGCCGAATTGCAGCGTCGGTTGCCGCATTTGCGCATTATCACGCAGAACGTGGATGATTTGCATGAGCGTGCGGGTAATACGGACATCATTCGGCTGCATGGGCGCATCAGCGCGAACAAGTGCTTTTTTAACTGCCAGGGCGAACCCACGCCGGTAGATGTGTCGAAATTGGGATGGGATCATGAGAAGGGCTTGCCAGCGTGCCCGCACTGTGGACGCTGGGTGCGTCCCGATGTGGTCTGGTTTGGCGAAATGCTGCCTACGGCGGCACTCCAGGCGGCGAAGGAAAGATTGGATCATACCGATGTGATGCTGGTGATCGGCACATCGGGGCTGGTGTCCCCGGCGGCGGATATGCCCTATCACGCCAAAACCGTGAACGGGGCGGTTATCATAGAAATTAATCCTGATGACAGCGCGATTACTCGGTTGGCGGACATTAAGCTGTCTGGCCCATCCGGGGAAGTGCTGCCGCGTTTACTGGCGAGTCTGGATGAATAAAGGTTGATTTATGGCGCAACGAATCCGTCTTTTGCTGCTGTTGGTGCTGCTGTTTGGCGCTGGGCATTTTAACGCGGCGCAGGATGTGCCGGAACACCTCCCGGCGTGGCAGGTTTTTTTGCAGCGTGATGTGGATGAGGCGGGAACGGATCGCCTGACGTTTATCAATCCTTTTACCGGTGAGCAAACTACCGCCGATGTTTCCGGGGAACGGTATACCCCGGTAGGAGACGCAGTGCTATATTTTGACCCGGCGGCTAACCGGGTGATGGTCGCAGCGCCCGACGGTACGGTGACAGAGCATCCGTTTATTCAGCTCGGCGGCGACACCCGCCGCGTGGATTGGCTGGTATCGCCCGATCAGACCTTGCTGGCCTGGACGCTGACCAGTGGCACAGGCAGCTTAACAACGGTCACCACCGTTGCCAATCTGGACGGCACGAATCCCCGGCAGGTGTTGGTAGATGGCCCCCGTGATGGCATTCGCGCGCTGCCCGTAGCCTTTAATGCCGATAAGACGACGCTCTATCTGGATTTTCAGCCGGACGGCATTGGCGAATTTACGCCGTTTCCGCAATATGCCGGATTGTTCGCGCTTGATCTGACAAGTGGGCAGTGGGAACGGTTGCCGGGGGAACCGGGCTGTTTTTGCGGTGCGGGGTTTGGTTCGGGCTTGCTGCTGCGGCTGGCTGTTGCTCAGGATTTGAGTGGTTTTGATCTGCGGGTCGTGAATCTGGTGGGTGGGGTCGAACAGAAAATTCCCGCCCTGACGTTGCAAAATTACACGCAGGCGGGGGATGTGGTGCTGGCGCCGGATGGCACACGCGCGGTTTACGCGCTGGCGCAGATCCGCGATTTTGGGAAGCCGAACCAGTCTACCCAGACGGTGTTTGTGCTAGTGAATTTACAAGACATGACCCAAGCGCCGCTGGTCGAACCGATCACGACATTTGTGGAACCGCTGGCCTGGACGGAAGATAACACGGCGGTGTTGTTCACCAGCCGCCAGCGGGACGGGACGTGGAAAATCAGCCTGAGCGATGGCAAGCTGGTAAAAGTGGCCGAAGCGACGTATTTGGGGACGGTTGGATAGAATCCAGAGGAGGAAATTTTGTTGACCGTTTCATCTGTTCAAGACCTGGAAACTCTAAAAAGTTATTTCCAGGCTCAGACTCCATCTGAATTGGGTGAGTTGAAAAATGCCAGTTCTTATTATGAGCTGACCCGTCTGCTGCGCTCAAACGGCTGGCTCAATGTTTTCCTGGGGGGGACTGACCTTATGGTTAGGTCTATCGGAAATTGACCAGGGTATTTTTAGAATTATTCAGGCGGTGTTAGGCGCGCTGATTCTGGGGCAGAGTCTTTGGGCGCTGGCTCAACCGGTTAACCCCGCGTTGCTGCGTTTCGGTTTAGTGTTTTTCCTGTGTGGCGTATGGAATATTTTTCTAGTGTTTCGGGGTGGTTTTCAAGGCTCGAATTTTTTGGTTGGCATTCTGGGTGTGGCTCAAATCCGGTGGGCTTATCGGTTTTATCAAACCTATCGCCGCAATATCTTAATGGCTCTGGTTGCACCCACACCGGAAACCACAGCTCGTTATCGGGAAATCTGTAAAGTGATAACCAGTGAAAAAGTTCAAGATAACGATTTGTTTTTGATGCAATTGAGAGGTGGTTGGTGGAACTGTCTGTTGTTGGCAGAGGTGGCAATTCTTGCACCACAAAAGGGACGTTTTTTTATTCTGGCTGATAAAAACGAAGTTATTATTGAGGCAAAGCGTCCATCAGGGAGACAATTTATGGTTCTTGTTAAGCTGGCGGCAAAAACGCTAGGCGGCAAAATCCAGCGGGATGGTTATGACAAATATGTACTTTGGAAAGGGGAAGCTAAACCTGTCAGCCTGCCGGATTAGGCTGTGTAGGCAATCTGTTCTTGCTGCGCTTGGGGACTTCTAGCTCTTAAAAAACAAGTTGACAAACCGCGTCTTTTTCCTTACCATAAGCGATGGTTGTGGCAGGTCAGGTTCAATTAACCGCGCCTCCCCAATCTTCGTCCACCCTGAGTGAAAGTGTTTTTATGCACACGTTGAGCAACAACCGTAAGTAACGACTGACGGATTCCCCGGTTGCTCGCGTTGTGGATTCTGGTTTCCCGCGCTTATACAACTGCATCAGCCCGGCTGAGGGGTATCCCTGGGTGGTTGGCTTTCAACCACGCCGCTGCTTATTCGTTTTGGATTACTCCGGGAG
>DATALK010000612.1:0-5244 GCA_036261085.1 Phototrophicaceae bacterium
ACAACCAATACTATGCGCTGGGTATTGATGAAGAAACCAATACCTATGTTCTGTCAGTCGTCATGGAAGGGGTATGTATGGAAACCCGATATTTTCGCCTGACTCAGCAAGAGTTTGAAAATTATCCTGAAAACCAGGCTCAGATTACGCAGCTCGCCTTATCCTGTTGCAGACGTTCAAATGGGATTGAAAACAATTTTGACCGATTTCTCGGATAAATAAGGGGGATTTTCACGCCGACCTTCCGGCAAAACCAGTGCGCAGTACCGTTAACGATAAGCGGAGGGTGAAGATGGCTAGGCGATGTGTGCTTCTGATTTGGGCGCTGCTGTTCCTCATGAATGTCCCATCGGCTCAACTTCAGGACATGGGTGATCGTTGTTTGCAACCGCCTTATCCTGAGCCTACTGGCTTGCAAGCTGGTGGGCGCGGACAGGTTTTACCCGGAAACTACTTCCTGAATGTCCAGGAGTCACCGGAAAATGGAGAGATTATCGGTTCGCTGAAACCCCAGGAAACCTTTGTGGTGCTGGAAGGGCCAACCTGCTGGTACGTTCAACCAACATCCAATAACCGGCAGGAGTGGCGCGGCTGGCGGGTGCGCTCCGAACAACAAAACCTGGAAGGCTGGATACCGGATTACACCTGGTTTTTTGTCGGCGGCAATGTGTACTGGGTCAAGCCGCTGGCGGATAACGAAGCGGCAACAGTCGTTGGTGATGCGATTGCTGAACCTATAACCCTGAGCGGTGACTTGCAGTGGACGGGATTGAACGGCCCGCTTGAACCACGTCAGGACGTACATACGGTTCATTTTGATGCTCCCGGATACATCACCATTGATGTTCAGACCAACCTGCCGGAATTCACCCAACCGCATTCTGTCTGTTGGCTGGTGCTGACCCTTGTTCCTGTTGAAGGCCGCTTTTGGGTAACGGCTTCGCCAATTTGGATGGTTGGCAATGATCTCCAGTGGCACGGACAGCAGTTAAATCAATTATGGGTCGAAGCGGGCAATTATCGTTTTGAAGTGCAGCAAACGATTAACACAAATGCTCTGCCCGCGAAGAACTTGAAGTTGGAGGATGTCACCTGCCCGGCAGCTACTTATACGGTCACACTCAAACCGGCCCTGGCTTCCAGGCTGAACAGCGGGTGTACCTATTCGCCTTATCCGATGACCGTGCCGTTCCCAGTGTATCCCACCGAGGATCGCAGCGGAGACCGCCGGCCCATCGCCAGCGTTGCTTTTGGCGCATCATATCCCGCCATTGGCCGCAGTGACCAGCGCTATCAGATTGTTCTGACCGATGAGCTAAGGGGCTGGGTTAATCAGGCCACCGGCGACCTGCACGGGGCGTGTGATGCACTGCCCACGCCGCCGGGTTAAGAAGCGCTTAATCTAAATTGTATTGTACGGACACAATATATCGTGTCCGTACCAAGCCACACCATGATTTTGTTACTACGGCACACCCACCGTAAATGTCTCCGCCGCGCTCCAGGTTTTGGCGGTGTCGCCGCCCTGTTTCGCGCCGACCCGCCAGTAATACACGCCGTTGGGCAGCGTCGCAATGGTAGCCGCCAGCGTACTGGCATTGGCGCTGATCTCTGGCACGGCCAGCGGCGCGAAGGTATTGCTGGTGCTGACCTGCACAATATACCCCGTCGCCCAGGGAATCTGACTCCAGGTAAGCAGGATCGGCAGCGTATTAAAGTTATGGAGGCCAATAGTGGCATTTACCGGTGAGGCCAGGGTGAAATTGCGTTCAATCCAAATGGAATTTTGGCCCCCGGCGTTGAGCGCCTGAACGCGCCAGTTATAGTCTCCGGGCGGCAGTGGTCCAATCGTGTAACTCTGATCGGCGGTCATGACATCAACGGATGGACTGGGGAAGCCGGTATTGTTGTCCACCTGCACATGATACTGCGCCGCATAACTGGGACGAGACCAGTTCAGGGATGCTCCCGAACCTACCACTGTTTCGTTGTAGTCAGGTGAGGTTGGTGTAGGTGGGTAAGGGACGGTTGATCCGTTAAACTCAAACGCGCCGATGTCACAAATACCAATGGCGGTGTGAGCACATTGACCGGAGTTTCCAGCATTAATGGCTGGACTTCCCGGCAATAGTGCCATTACCTGAGTAAAACTGCTGTTATCACCCAGGGAATCAAGCAGCGGATCAACATTGGTGGTGCCACCAAGGATATTGGCAACACACACGGTTTCATTCCCATAATTCGGATTCGGGTTTTTAGGCGGATATTGTAGATTAAAGTTGCCGTCACCGCCCATTTGCCCCGCGCAGTGCTGCATAATTCCCCAACCATTGCCGCCGTTGTCAGCGGTGTTATTGTAAAAGAGATTGTTAATTGCGACTCCATTGCCATCCGCCGCAATCGCCCCACCAGTCCATTCGGCATAGTTGTTGGCAAAAGTGTTGTTGGTCAGGTAGTAGGGCTGGTTGTAGCTAATCAGATAAAGCGCGCCGCCGTAGGAACCACCCTTCTGGCCTGTCCTGTCCAACCATCCCTGCGCCCGGTTGCCAAAGAAGGTGCTGTTGCGGATCGTCACCCGTGCCTTCTGCGCGAAGTTCAGCGCACCACCGGAACCGTGCAGGCCGTTAATCACGCCGGCTGTATTACCGGAAAACAGGCTGTCGGTGATGATAATAGTCGCATTCCCTGGAGTGGTACTGCCGCCGCTGATCGCCCCACCCTGCGCGCGGCCACCGCCAACAACGCCGTTGTTGATAAAACTGCTGTGGTTAACACTGAAGGTAGTGCTGTCCTCGTACAGATTTACGTAAATCGCGCCGCCGGAATTGTAAGCGGTGTTGTTGGTAAAAGTGCTGGTGGCAATAGTAAAGTAGCCGCTGGCTCCACCCAGGCCATCAATAAGAATCGCTCCACCCTGACTGCTGCTGGTGTAGCCGGTAGCGCTGTTGTTCGCAAAAGTGGAGTTCTGTACACTGGCGGAACTTTGCAGCACATGAATTGCCGCTCCACCGCCATCCGCCCGGTTGTTCATAAACGTGCTGCCGGTCACCTGTACCACGCCGCCGATGCTAAAAATCGCTCCGCCGCCGTAGTCATATGCATTGCCGGAAAAGGACGTTAAATCTGAAAAATTATTGGTAAAAGTCACATTGTTGACCGCCAGCGTGCTGCCGTTGGGATAGGGCGCGCTGCGAATCGCCGCGCCATTGGCTGCCGCACTCGCCCCCGTTGCTCGAGCATTCGTCAGCGTTAGATTGCGCACCGTCAGATCGTTGCTCGTGTGGTTGATGATCCGGGTTCGGTTCCCGCCGTCAAACGTAATCGTGCCGCCGCCATCAATGGTTGTGTTCTGACTGATTTCCAACTGGCTCGTGATGGCAATAGTCGCCGTGCCGCAGTTAAACGTTACCGTGCCGCCGCCAACCAGCGCCGCTCGCAGCCCCGCTTCGGTACAATTTGTGACCACGCCGCCTGCCTGAACGGCAGTCAAAGGAAAAATCACCACCGCAATGAGAACCCATACCCCTAAAATCAGCGCGCGTTTGAGCCAACTCATAAGCGTTTTTGTCCTTCGGATGATAAGGTTGTTGAGAATAAAATGGGGATTAAAAATTTCCCCCTGGCTTCATTTTAAGCCAGGGTTTATGAAATCGGCTGGCCTCAAAGCGGTACTTTGGCCCTAATGGGTGGCCGGAACGGATAGGAAAATAGTCAGGGTCGAGGTTTATTCCAGGGTCTTAAAGATGGTCGCGCCAGGGGCATTTTTGAGCGGGGCTTTGAAGAGGTTTTGCGCGCCACCTTTGAGGGAAACTGGTTCACAGCGCAGGAGTTCAACTGACGGGTAACCGGCAGCTTCGGCCAAACGAACAACCTGTTCCCGCAGCGCCATCCAGACTAACGGCCCAACTTCAGTAAACAGGGCAACTTTGACCATCAGCGTTTTCTTCTGCTCCTGAAAATCCCAGACACCGGCCACGACTCCATTTATTAATACGGTGGAGGTTGCGTCGCCAGTTTTGGCGTAAACCCGGTCAAAGTGTTCGTCCGCCAGATAGCGCCGCCGATCTTTATAGGCCATCAGGTAGGCATCCCAAACCGGCAGCAACCGCACCCCTTGCGGAGCTTCCGCTGGACAGACCCGCAAATCACCCATCCGGGCGGCCAACAACCAGTGTTCGATTCCCGCCACTTCCAGGCTGACCAATTCGTCACTTAGCGCCGCTACAGCCTGCTGGGATTCACCTTTTGATAACCCGCTCCACCAGCGAAAATCTTCAAGCGTCGCCGGGCCATAGCTGTCAAAATAAGCGCGAGCCAGCGCCGCACGGCCATCAGCGGGAGTCATAGCGTTCAAATTTATATCCGGCAGCCACCAAGCCAAGCGCGCATATTCATACAGATCGCTTTTCCAGCCGCCGCGTGTTTTGGCACGAACCAGGGTTCCTTCGGCGCACATCTGCGGAATAACATAATTAAGCGCTTCCCCGAAATTCGCCAGCGCTGGCGGCAGCGCGGCTTTGATTTCGCTGGCGGTCAGAGTTCCGGTTTCCAGAATGGATTCGATGTCTGCGGCGAGTTCTCGGTACTGCCCCTCGCTGACCCCTAACTTGAGCATCTGTTTGAGCGGATGTGAAAGCTGACTTTTAGTTGCCTGATAAACCGCCGGGAGCAGTTGCACGGGAATAATAAAATTGCTGTAACGCATGGCCCGAAGCCGCACGGCTTGCCGCTGATTCACCGTCCATTCGTCCAGATCGGCCCAGCGAAATTGGGCGTCACGCGCCAGCCCACTGAGATAACCGGTGGGCGATGTGGCATAAATACCGATCAGACTAGCCCATACCGATTGCGCCTCCCAGGCAAAACCCTGTCGCCGCCAGAGATAATGATTGACCTGCTCAATCGGAAAACTTTCAACCCTCATGGACATCGCCTCTTAAAGACAATATTTTCGTTCTGCACTGCATCTTACGTCGCGCTTTGCTTCCTGGCGTCAAACTTTAACCGTATCAATCACCTCGGCGGCCAGTTCGTATTTCCCAAAGGCCGGGATGATGTATGCGCCGTTAACCAGGCCGCGAAAATCGTGGAGCAGTTCGCCCGCAATGCGCACCCCTTCGGCGGCAGCGTCCTCACCTGCCGCTTCGATGCGTTTCATAATGCTGTCGGGAATGCTGACACCAGGGATTTCGTTGTGTAAAAATTGAGCGTGTTTCAGACTGTACAGCGGCATGACGCCCATCA
>DATALK010000613.1:0-2535 GCA_036261085.1 Phototrophicaceae bacterium
AATTATGAATGAGTTGACCTATCGCCCCTAGTATCCGGTCAAATTCCCCTACCAACTGGGGGAGACTAATCAGGGGATCACCAGTATCGTAAGTAATCAATAGGCTAATCGCCATAGAGCGGGGAAATTATGAAACAACCATTCCGCAATAATGCCTCCACAATTGAGTATCGTGCGCCACGCGCGGCTGGTAGTGCTGAAACCCCCCGTTTGACGGTGGAGACGGTAGATAACCATATCTACTTCTACGCCGACGTTGATAGTGATCGCTGTCTGGCGCTGGTGCGCGCCATTCGAGAAGCGGACGCCTCGCTGCGTTCCGAATATCTCTCGCGGGGGTTAGACGGTTTACCGGCGACACCCATCTGGCTGCACATTTATTCTTATGGCGGCGACCTGTTCACCGGTTTCAGCGTCGCTGACCAGCTTTCCATGATTAAGTCACCGGTCTATTCCGTCGTGGAAGGCATCTGCGCCAGCGCCGCCACCCTCATCAGTATGTCCTGCACCAAGCGGTATATTCTGCCGCGCAGCTTTATGTTGATTCACCAGTTATCGGCCTTTGTCTGGGGGACGCACGAACAGTTCAAGGATGAAATGAGCTTGCAGCAAAAAGCGATGGATCGGCTGGTGGAATTTTACGTCAGCAAATCCAAAGTGGGGTCGGAGGAAGAACTCCGCACCATGCTCCAGCGCGATTTCTGGATGGACGCCGAAACCTGTGTCAAACTCGGCTTCGCTGATGACGTTTTGAAGTAAGCGTGGGTCGGGCCGGCTATCCACCGGCCTGCTTACCCCATGTTGCAACCTAAAAATCAGGGAATAAAGAAAATTATGAAATTGGCAGAAGCGCTGATGCTGCGGGCCGACGCGCAAAAGCGTGTTCAGAAATTACGCGAACGGCTGAACCGCAGTGTCAAAGTTCAGGAAAACGACGCGCCGCAGGAATTACTGACCGAACTCCAGCAGACAATCGCCCAATACCGCGAGTTGATCCAGAAAATCAACCGCACCAACGCGCAAACCATCATCAGCGGCGAACAAACCCTGACCGACGCCCTGGCCGAACGGGATGCCCTGGCCCTGGAACGGGGGGTATTAGATATGGTGATTCAGGTGGCCGCGAATCCGAATTTTCGGGTTGGCCGCTCAGAAATTAAATATGTCAGCACGGTAGATGTTGCCGCCCTGCAAAAACAGGTGGATGATCTCGCCAAACACTACCGGGAATTAGACACGGCTATTCAGCAGGCCAATTGGAATGTAGACTTGATGGAATAAGGGTACAAAAAGTTGGTAACCGCCGATCAGCAGAAGCGAGTGCAACCCGCCAACGGGGTTCAGTTGAGAAACCTCGACCTGTAAAGTCGCTAGGAATGACACGTTGGGCCGTGTCGAACGGACATTGAGCCGTTTACAATTTACGCCCAGCATCGTTACAACGGTACAAAGCATCAATCACAGTTACAACCACGCACTGATCTGATGATAGGCGGCGAGGGTGGGATTGGGGAAAACAAGCGGGGCGTTCTAACGAACGCCCCGCTTGGTGTGATTAGAAATCGTTCTTCGGCTTCTCACCATCTTCGGGCATAATCACCCACAGGATGATGTAGAGCAGCAGACCTGGGCCGCCCATCAGGGTTGCCAGCACAAACAGCAGCCGGATCAGCGTCGCATCCACATTAAAGTATTCGGCGATCCCGCCGCACACCCCCGCGACTTTTTTATCCACGCTGGAACGAATCAGCTTTCTTGAATTCATGGTTATCTCCCTCATGGTTAGTGATTGTTTCTATAGCTCTATTTACGCAAACCATGCCCAAAAGGTTTCCAATTTTTACAGGTTTTGTATAATTGATCGCATGAGAACCTTAGCACCCATCCCACTGAACACCAACTGGCTCTTTTTCCCACCCACC
Source organism: Phototrophicaceae bacterium (assembly GCA_036261085.1). Taxonomy (GTDB): domain Bacteria; phylum Chloroflexota; class Anaerolineae; order Aggregatilineales; family Phototrophicaceae; genus CFX2. The sequence goes on from DATALK010000613.1 coordinate 1,923, forward strand.
ACCGCGACCACCGATGATTTGACTCCCGATGCCGTCTGGGAACCGCTGGCCGAGCTGGCCGCCTGGCCGCAAAAGCAGTTACTAGCTTTCGGCGCTGTTTATCTGGAGTGCCACTTTACCTTGCGGCCAACGACTGGCTGTGTGCGTTATTGGCTGCATCTCCAAACCGCCCCCGAACACACCATCATCCATCTTAACGGTTATCTCATCGGCACAACTCGACACGGAGAAGCCTTTCAGGCCAACGTGACCGATCAGGTCACGCTGGACGAAAACGAAATTTTGTTAACTGTGACGGCGGCTGGTGATTTCGACAGTCTTTATTTACAAGCGCAGCCCTGTCCTTAACCTGGATTGACGCCCTATCCCCCTTCCATTACAATACGCTCATCTTGTTCAGCAAAATGGTTTGGGTTTTAAGCTGATGCGTTACTTTATTGAGAGCATGGGCTGCCAGATGAACTTGTCCGACTCGCAGCGGTTAGCGTCGGAGTTGGAGCGGATTGGGCATCATGCCGTCCTCACCGCCGCCGAAGCCGACATTTTAGTCGTTAACACCTGCGTCGTCGGGCAGTCGGCGGAAGACAAAGCCTTCAACCGGCTGCACGAATTT
>DATALK010000619.1:0-2611 GCA_036261085.1 Phototrophicaceae bacterium
CACTATAACCAGCCGTTTGCGCCCACCCAACCGGGATTCCAGCGGGGCGATTAACCCCCGGTACAACTGCTCCCCCATGCGCCGGATGCTGTTGGTTAAGCCGCGCACTTCGGTGCTGTCCGTTTCAAACTCCAGCGCCCATTCCAGGTTATCTACCAGTTTTTTGCTGACCAGCCGTTTGAGTTCCTCAGCCGCCAGCGGCAGCTGCTGAACCGCCAACTGCTGGTCATCCAGACTGAACGCCCAGAGATTTTTACCATCGGTGTAAAAGGCGATGAGCAGGGTTTCGGCGTCCAGATGGGCTTGCAAATCGGCCAGCGTCGGCACTGTCGGACTGTGGTGGCGATCATCGTGCGTGTAGAGATACAGTTGGTCGGTGATGGCGCGCATTCGCCGTTCGATTTGTGGCAGTTCGTTTTCGGCGTCCCGGTTGACCGGCGGCTTTTCTTCCGCCGCCGGGGGCAGATACGCCTGCCGGTACAGCCATTGATGGCGATCCCGCAGGGTGTTCAGCTCGTTAATCAGCGGGCGAGTTTGCGGGGTGTCCAGCCAGTGCAGACTTTTATGACCGGCCAGGTAGCTGAGTAAGACCTGGGATTTGCTGCGTTCCAATGTCAGAAAGGCATTGGCGGTTTGCCCGGATTGGAGATTGAGGCGCATCAGGCTGCGAAAGGCTTCCTGTTTGTCCTCCAGAAAACCGGGACGCAGCGTGATGGTTAAGCCGTGCTGCGCGCGTTCAATCGCTCCGGCGGCGGCCCGATAGTAACGCTGTGCGCGGGCGGTTTGGCCCAGCTTTTCTTTCACACTCCCCAGCAGCAGATAACCGCTGTACCGTTGGGCCAGCAGACCATGCTGCCGCGCAATTTTTAGCGCCGTCTGTGCGCGGGCTTTAGCACTGATCGGATCGTTACTTTCCTTCAGCGCTTGGGCTTCCAGCAGCATCGCCGCCGCCAGATTACCCTGCTGCCCACCGGCTTGAAAAACAGCGGCGGCCTCGGCAGCTTCCTGATGGGCCGTTTCGATCTGCCCCTGCCGCAGTGCAATTTGCCCGCGTCGCACCTGGACAATCGCAATCAAATCGCGGGTATGGTGATCCAGCGCCCGGAAGATTGTTTCCGCTTCGTCGAGAGCGGCCTGCGCCGCCGGGTAATTTTCCAGGTACGCCTGCGCGGTTGCCAGGAACAGAAACGTGCGCGCGGCCTGATACTGTTCGCCGTTGGCCTGACACTCGTTAATCACTGCCTGGGCCAGTTCCAGCGCTTCCTCGTACCGATTCAGCGCCAGATAACACTCCACAATATCATTTCGCGCCTGGGTGGCCTGAATGGGGTGGGTGGGTTGCAACTTAATGACGGTCAGGCTGAACAGGCGCAGCGCTTCCCGGTAGTCACCCCGGGCCAGATAAATGCTGGCGCTATTCCACTGGGAGATGACGGCGTAGGCTTCCCGCCCCTGCCGGTTAAAAGCCACTTCCGCCGCCTGGAAGTACTGTAAGGCGGCATCCAGATTGCCCAAACCAAGATAGGCGTAGCCGGTATCGTGGTCAATGTTGGCGCGATCAAAGGCGGCGCTGTCCCCTAACGATTCCGCAATGGTGCGCGCGGCTTGATAGCGCAGCAGCGACTCGCGGAAATCGCCTAACAGATCATAGACCTGCGCCACCGCGTTGTACAGTCGCAGCAGGCGGTCTGGGCGGTTATAACGAATGAAGATGGCTTCGGCCCGGTGTGCATCGTCCAGCGCTTCCTGAACCCGACCCAGATTAATGGCTGTGAACAGTTTGCCAATGCGAGTGCGCGCCCAACCGACCTCATCCCCGGTTGAACGAAACAACTCACCGGCTTTGTCCAGGGTCTCCCAGGCTTCCGGCATTCGCAAGATGATTTTAAGCGCATCCCCGCGCGCCATTAATCCCAGCGCCACCATCCGGGTATCTTTACAGGCTTCACCAATGGCAATAATCCGGTCAGCCAGCTCGATGGAATAGTTGGCATTGATCCCCCAGTACTGATCCGCCTGGGTTTTTAAACATTCCACGACCGCCCAGGCATCATGCGCCATGAGCGTGGCACACAACGCCGGGAGGCCCTCCGGTGCTGTTTGGAACTGTTCAACCACCCGCTCCCGGCAGCTTTCGGGCAGATAACAGTCCAATCCCGTTAGAACATTCTCATTCACCAGCAGGATTTAGCTCCAAACCTTCGATATGGAAAATAGGCCCCTGGCCGGAGGAAATCTTTAAATCAGCTGGCCCGGTTGTCAGGGGGCCGCATTCAAAGTAACCATCCTCATCCACCAGTGTCACTGCGACCCGCGCGCCGGAACGCCGGAGTTCCAACAGCGTGCCTTCCCAATTGGCATCCAGGTTTTCATCGGTGATCTGGCCGCTGACCGTGACCCGATCATCGTCCGCTTCCAGGCCCATGAACACCCGCACACTCTCCGCTCCCAAAACCACATTCTTTTTACGGCTGCTGCCGCGTAACCGACTGCCGCGCAGCACCGCCGCCGGACTGGGGGGAATCAGCGTCAGCAGCAGGGATTGCAGGCGGGATTGAAAGGTTTGCGCCGATTCCGGGGGGGCCGGTTGGCCGCTGCTTTGCAGGAATTG
>DATALK010000622.1:0-2916 GCA_036261085.1 Phototrophicaceae bacterium
GGGGTGATTCTGCCCAATAACATGGATGGAGTCCCCTTCCTGACCCAACCCCCCATTAAGCCGGGTGAAACTTTTACTTATGAGTTCACCGTCAAGAATCCGGGCAGCCACATGTACCATTCCCACCACAACGCGGCGGAACAAGTTTCCAGCGGCATGTTAGGCCCCTTCATCATTGAACCCAAAGACAAGTCCCGCGAGCCGGTGGTAGACGCTGATTACAATTTTGTCCTCAACGATACCACGCTGGGCTTTACCATTAATGGCCGGAGCTTCCCGTATACGCAGCCCATTCGGGCCAAACTAGGGCAGAAAATCCGCATTCGTTATATGAACGAAGGCTTCATGATCCACCCCTTCCATCTACATGGTATCCCACAGTTGGTGATCGCCAAAGATGGCTGGCCGCTGGCCGTCCCGTATCTGTGTGATACGCTGAATATTGCGCCAGGGGAACGGTATGATGTCATCGTGGATTGTACCGATCTCGGCCTGTGGGCCTTCCACTGCCATATCCTCACCCACGCCGAATCACGGCACGGCATGTTTGGGATGGTGACGGTGCTGGTAGTCGAAGAAGCGTAACGCGGGTCTTGGGTCAGCCGTTATGCGGGCCAACGATTCGAGTTGGCCCGTTTGATTCTAAGGGTTGGCGGGCGGGGCAGCGGGAAGCAGCGGCACAACGACCTGAATCGCTGCCGGGAGAATTTGGGCGCGGAATGGCGTCGGCTCAATGACTTCCCCATCACACTCAACCGTTTGCGGTGGATCGGCCACAACAGTGACTTCTTTGACCTGCCAATGCGGAAACGGGTTAGCAACCCCCGCCGCGCTGGCGGCCACCGAGAACAGCGTCCCCAAATCAACGCTGCGAATGACCACGACATCCAACAAGCCATCACTCACACTGATGACCGACTGCAAACTCACCCCCGGCAGTCCCAGATTACCAGAGTTGCCCACCATACAAATCATGCCATCCGTTTCGACGGTCTCCCCATCCAGCATGAGGGTATAGTGCGAGCTTTGCGCGTTGGGCAGTTCACGCAGGGCCGAAATAACATAAGCGAGGCTGCCAAAACGATCTTTTTCCTCCCGCACCGCGCCTTTAGTCGCATCCGCCGCAAAACCAATCATGGCCCGCAGCAGCAGCAACCGATCATTGGCCCGTGCCATATCCACCGGAACGAGCCGCCCCTGACCACACAACAGGGCTACCGCTGGCCCCAAATCGCCGGGGATGCCCAATTCCAGCGACATCACATTGGCCGTGCCGCCTGGTAAAATCGCCAGCGGAACTGAACTGCCGATTAGGCCGTTGGCGACCTCACCTACCGTGCCGTCGCCGCCGTGCGCAACCACCACATCCGCCCCAGCCTGGACGGATGCCTGCGCCAAGCGGGTGGCGTCACCTTCGCCTTTGGTGATAAATACGTCCCAATCCACCTGCGCCTGGCGGAACGCATCATTCAGCGTTTTCAGGAAGGGGCGCTCCTGCCCCGCTGCCGGATTGACAATAATATGAACCCGTTTAAAACTCGCGGGTTGTAAGGTTTGCAAGTCGGATTGTTCAGTTGACGCAACCACCTAGCGATCTCCTTTTGCTGCCAGCGCCTCTTATTTTATAGCGGTTGGCCTATTAGAACTACGCATGAGGCCGCCATGTAACCAACAACTGCCTCTTAATCCGGTGGCTCGGTATGAATCGTTACCCGTTCCAGGTGTGGAATGGAAGTGCGCAGCAGCAGTTCCGCCTGTTCCGCCAGCGTATGCGCATCCTCGACACTGGTCTGCGGCGCGAGAATCACATGTGCGGTCAGATTCAGTTCGCTGCCTTGATAGGGCTGCACCCGCATGTTATGCCAATCCAAACCAGGAAAACGTTCCCGCAGCAAGGTAAGTGCTTGGGCAATCACGGCCTCGGACTGCCCCACATCTGCCGGAACCGGGATGGGCGTACTCAGCAACGCCGGTTCGATATGGGTAATCACTTCCACGACATCCGGCATCCGGCTTTGAACATTCCGCTCCAGTTGGCTGACCCGCTCATGCGCATCGGCCAATGTTTGACCGGGCGGCACTTCAACGTGCATTTCTAACACCTGCCCGCCAGACCCCCGGCTGACGCGCACTTCATGGGTTGACAGTCCCAACGCATCGGCCTGGGCGCGGGCGGCCAGCGCATAATCCGGTTCGCCCCCCGTTCGCGGCGCAAAATGGACTTCAATTTCTGAGACACTGCCGAGCTTGTTACTCAGCTTTTCCCGAACGGCGTCGGCAATGGCGGCAGTCCGTTCGGCGGTGGTCTCCGGCGAAACCTGGATGTCAACATCAATATACGCCGCGTCGGCTGGCCCGCGACTGCGTACCCGCAAAACCTGCTCAACCGCCGGGACTTCTTTGACCCAGTCCGCTAACTGCTGCGAGGGAAAGGGCGCGGTATCTACCAGCACACCGCCCGTTCGCCGCAGAATGTCCCAGGCCGCTTTTAGGATCAGCACCACGATGAGCAGCGCCGCCACCGTATCGGCCCACAACCAATTCAACATTTTGACCAGTACGAGACTGGCAATCACGGACAGTGTGACAAACACATCCGTGCGGGTATGCGCGGCGTCCGCCGTCAGCAAAACCGAACTGAGCCGCCGCCCTTCACGGGCTTCGTACCAGGTAACAAACAGATTCACCAGCAACGTGCCGATCATTACACCAAAAGTCAGGGGGGTAATCTCCGGGGGTTCGCCACCGCCTTGCAGCCGCTCCAACGCCCCGCTCACAATTTCAAACGCGGTCACCAGCAAAAAACCGCCAATCCCCAGCGCGGCTATCGTCTCAAAGCGCTGGTGGCCGAAGGGGTGATCTTCATCCGGGGGGCGGGAGGCCAGCCGGTTGGCAACCAACGCCACAATATTCGAA
>DATALK010000630.1:0-2142 GCA_036261085.1 Phototrophicaceae bacterium
GCCGGGACACAGATACCCATGCCGTACCAAGTGCTGCACGAATTGCTGGGGCGCATCTTCCGCAGCCCGGAGCGTTTTGGCACGGTCTTTATAATCCCGGCGCTGTTGTTCGTCGGGCGCACTTGGGGGCCGCTGCTGGCAAAATACGTGCGCTGGCAGCCGGTGGCGGTGCTGGCCGTCCTGTTGGTGGTGGTGGAATCGCGGTTGTATGAACCCATGCCGATTCAACCCACACCGCGCCATTATGACTTTTACGAGATGATGGGGCAGGAACGCGGCCAGCCCTACGATGATTATGTGGTAGTAGAAGTGCCGGTGGCCGCTGGGTCGGGCGAAGTTTGGGTGGGCGATCTGAAAGCCTTAACGACGCAGTTCTACGGCATCACCCACGAGAAACGGATGGTGAACGGCATGATTGGCCGCGCGCCGATCAATAACTTCTGGTACTTACGCACGGATGACGCGATGCTCAGTTGGCTCGGCCAGCGGCGGTATCTGGAACCGGGAGCGGTTGAAGCCCAACTGCGCGAACGAATTTTTGCTTGGCCGATTGGTTATGTGGTGGTACATCAGGATTTAATCGGACGGGAGGGGCCGACGACGCAGGAGATTATCGGCTATCTGAACTCGCTGGACGATTTACTCTGCCCGCTGCTGGTTGAGGGGGAGGCGGTGGTGTATCGCACAGCTTGGCATCCCGACGGTTGTCCGGCGCGTATCCCGTCAGAGATTGAGCCTGGGGTTTACCGAATTGACATCGGTTCGGTGGGGGATGAACGGTTTATTGGCTGGGGCTGGCATTGGCCGGAAAGTGTCAGCGGCTTGTCGGTGCGCTGGAGCGGCGACCAGCAGCAGCTTATTGCTGGAGAAGCCATTCCAAATCCGCGCCCGCAGGCCGATTTGTACCTGGATTTGCCGCCAGCGGCTTACCGGTTGTCACTGTCGGCGCAGGCGTTTGACCGTGACCGCCAACTCACCGTCCGCGTAAACGGGACGGCGGTTGGCACGGTAACGGTTTCCTCGGCAGGGCTGGCGACCCATGATGTAGATGTTCCGGCTGAAATCATTGGCAGCGGTGAGCAGATTACGGTCTCGTTCGAGTACGATGGCACAACTTCCGCCGCTGATGTGGGGGCCAGTGCGGATACCCGCCAACTGGGTCTCATGGTGGACTGGATCGAGTTCCGCCAGATTGATTGAGAATTTGCGTAGTCATGATAAATTCTCGATAAATGTCTGCAAGACCGCAATCGCCTGAGCATATTCGGCCAGCGGCAGATGTTCGTTCGGTGTGTGGTCGAGCGAACTATCGCCGGGGCCATAGGCGATAATCGGACAGTTCCAGCGGCGGCTGACCACATTCATATCACACGTCCCGGTTTTTAGTACAAAACCGGGCTGTCCACCATGCGCGCGAATGGCGGCCAACATGCCGCGCACCAGGGCATTATTTCGATCTCCGCGATAGGCATATTCCGGCCCGGAGGCGGTAAGTTCTGCATCAGGTTCAGCAAAAGTCTGTACCAGAGTGAAGGCTGCTTCCGGTGGCAAACGTGACGGCAGGCGCAGGCTGATATTTAGATGTACGGTATCATTGAAATAGTCGGTACTGGTGTTGATACCGCGCAGGTGGGGTAACACCTGGTCGAAGGGTGATTCAATGCCCGCGTTGTAACCTTCGGCCCAATCCCGAATTTTGCGCCAGAAGCCCGCGCCGACTTCGCCGACGCTGGGCGTGGGGAGGGCGGTATGGGCGACTGGACGGGTGAGGCGATAATCAACCACCAGGCGGCCTTTGTAGCCCAGGGTGATCCGGCCTGCGCCGCTGGGTTCACCGATGATACATAGATTAGGCGTAAACAGGTCACGGGCATAATACGCCCCGCGACTGGTAGCAATTTCTTCCTCGACGGCGCCGATGACCATAACGCGCCAGTCAGCCGGAATGGTTGCGGCGGCGGCCGCTTCCGCAAAGGTGCAGAGTGATCCTTTGGCGTCTACACTGCCGCGCCCGTAAAGGCAGTCGTTTTCAATCCGCACCGGAATTTCACCGGGATAGGTGTCAATATGGCCGAGCAGCACCAGCAGATTGGGGGCATCTGCCGCACCTCGGATGCCGCAGGCATTTCCGGCCGCATCAAC
>DATALK010000636.1:0-10931 GCA_036261085.1 Phototrophicaceae bacterium
ACCGTGTTTTGGTGTTGTGGGTGCTGGTGGGGTTAGCGGCGGCAACAACGCTGGCGATTAGCCTGGTGTTGTATGTGGACGCGGTGAATACCACCTTGCTCACTTCCCGGTTGCAAAATCCGCCCTATGCGTTTCTGTTTCGGTATCTGGGCAGTTGGAACGGTAACATCACCCAGGCGGATGTGACGAGTGCCAGTGCCGGGATTGAAACCCGCTTTACCGAAGTGATTGATTTGCCGGTGGCGCGTGCCGTCAGTTTTGTGCGCAGTGTTCCCTGGACGCTGAATCAAGCGACGGCGGCAGCGGGCGGCAAGTCAAAAACCGCGCTCGGTACGTACAATCTGGGGGTGCTGACCGGGGCCGACGAGCAGCTACGGGTGGTGGCTGGGGAATGGCCGGTAACAGCCCCATCCGCTGATGAAACTATCCCCGTCCTGCTGTCCGAAACGATGCTCTATACGATGGGGTTGGAAGTCGGTGATCTCATCACGGCGACGCGGCCCGGCGGCGACCCCATTAAACTGCGCGTGGTTGCGTTGTGGCAGCCCCTCAATGCGAATGACCCAGCCTGGATTTTTCCGCCGGGAAGTGAGTAAGGTGGTATTCACCGCGTCCACATACAACACCAGGCTAATCGCCAGCGTTGTTGCCGCCGCTAACCCCACCAGCACCCACAACACCAAAACACGGTGCTGCCACAGGCGCTCAATCGTAAAAGCTAAAGTGTCAAAAAATCGCAGCATTGTTTATCCAGACAACCGATTCACGACAAAAGACCAACCCGCAAAACCCTCATCCGGGTTGATCTTCCAGCCAAGTTCACCCATCGCGCGCGATTTTATCTGTTGCCGCGCACGATGGGTATTCTGAGAGGTAGCTATTTCGGCCTGGTTACATGCCGGTTACGGTTCTGTAACCACAACCCGCTTTATTCCTGGCCCTGATAGATAAACGCAAACAGCTCGTCCAGCGTTGGGTCAACCGTCAACGCACAATCCGTATACTGACGGATATAAGCCAGCGCATCATCGGTAGAGGCCAGCGCATTAACATCCAGCGGCGCAATCTCCGCCGCGCACTCACGATAGGTGTTGATGAACAATTCGGCGTCGTTTAAATCCGCGTCCAGATCACCATCGTGCAGCACATAGTTATCAAAAGCCCGATTGACCCACAGCAGTTCCACAAATGAACCCACACTGCCGCTGCTGCCATATTGGCTGGGGAAAATGACCGCGTTAGGATCATCCAGTTTATTGGCGAACTCCTGATACAGCGCGGTCACATCTTCACCTTGCGCCAAAGCAACTTGAGAATCGCTCAACAGTGACCGCCGTACTGGAATACCGGAGAGGAGATCAGGCCGTTGGGCAATCGTCGTAATCCAGCGATAACAGGCATCGGGATTCTGGGTCGTCGCATTGATGTAAGCCGTGCCCATATCAAAAGCGACCGGCACATTTTGGCTGCCATGCGGATAATTGGTCAGCAAATACGGGTCTTGTATATCGGGATTCGTGCGGTTCTGTAACCGCCAGGTAATCGTGCTTAAAGCATCCCCATACAGGGGGACATCCCCTGAACTGCCAAAGCCGCCACCACCCAAAGTCGCCAGTTCCTGATAAGCCATGTAACCTTCTTTCGCCAGATCAAGCACCTGACGCATGGCTTCACGACCATCCGGGTCACTCAGATTCAAGGCCGGTGGATTCGTCCGATAATCATAGGGGATCGCACCATAACCCGCCATTAACAACAGCAAATAAGTGTTGTTAAAGCTCTGCGGTTCAAAAACCGGTTTGTCATTTTCAGCCGTTTGCTGCAAGAGTTCCAGCGCGTCTTTAAAGGCATCTACCGTCCAATCGCCGACGGGTTCTGGCACTCCGGCATTGGCAAAACTTTCGGAATTGTACCAAAGGACAGCGGGCTGAATCACCATTGGGTAAGCCCAAACCCGATCATCCCGCTGCACCAGTTGCAGTGCATTCCCCATAAAGTCCGTTTCATCAAAGCCGGGATCCGCGTCCATAAATGGATCGAGATTCAAAACCGTTGTCAGATCGAGATCCGGCACGGCATTATTGGGTTGATAGTAACAATCCATCTCCTCCGTTGTGTTCTGCACCATCTGCGACACGAGATCAATATTGCCGACATCCGGGTTAGCCGCGCGGAAATCCTCAATCAAACGATTCCATTCTTCCGTGCTGGCGGTATTGGATGTCATCAGATTCAGGCCGAACTTTAACACAATTTGGCCTTCGGCCATGACTGGCGTCGGTTGTGGGGTTGCCACCAGCACCGTCCCGGTATCCAATCGCGCCAGCGCCGTATCCTGGGCCTCAACCGCCTCTTTTTCGGCCTCCTGCAAAGCTGAAACCGCATCCATCTCGCCGCTGCTAATTTTCTGGGCGGCAAGATTAACATAGTCGCTGTACATCAGTGCCGAACCCGGCACACCATTCTCCACCGCCCGATCAATTAAGGTCTGGACATCCTCCGGCAGTTCGGGCCGGAAGTAAAGGCTGTCTTCAAGCTCAACCCCCACCAGACTTTGACGCGCCGGGGTGTCACCGTAAAAAAGAGCCGAGACTTCAGCATCATTCGAGAGGAACTTTGCCAGTTCATAAGCGAGTTCCGGGTTCTGGGTTCCGCTGCTCACGGCGAATCCCTGGACGTCCAACCCCGCAACCCCATTCGGCAGCAGCGAAGCCGCCCAGGTTGTATCATTGTCCGGCATGATATTGGTTAAACGCCAGGTCTGCTCAAAGCGCAGCGGAACGGCATTATAATCATAACTGCCATCAGTTTGCAGTTCGGTGGTCAAATCCAGCCAGGCTTCAAGCATGGCGGCCAGTTCCGGTTGATTAAAATCCGGGGCATAGGGGATAACGGTGTCATCATAGACACCCCGCCCTAACAGGCTGCGGAACAGCAACCCCACATTGTAGGTTTCCATACCCGGCACTTTAATCGTACCGTCTTCATTTTTCTCCGTTAGCGTCCGAGCAGCATTGATGTAGTCATCCAATGTCCAGCCTTCATCGGGATACGGCAGTCCGGCGTTATCAAACGCATCTACGCTGTAAATCACCACCTGAACCGAAGCCGATACAGGCAAGCCCCAGATACCCCGATCCCACTGAAAGGCTTCCCAGATACCGGGAAAGAAATCGTCTGGGTTCAGATCAATATCACTGTTAACCAGTGGTGCTAAATCCAGAAAATACCCGGCGCGGGTCGCTTCTGGCGACAGGTTATTGCTGCCGATATATAACACGTCCGCACTGGCAACATATTTTTCGGCACCGTCCAGGTGGTCTTCAACCCCGTAAGCCGCTGGCGAATAATACATCTCCTGGTCATCGCCGCGCACCAGCACGACTTTGACCCCCGGATGGTCAGCCGTAAAACGGCCAAGCAGTTCTTCATCAAACACATCCACCATCCAGCTTGGTGGGCGTAAGGTGAGAATGGTCTCAGCCTGCCCCAGCACGGGCCGGAACACTGCCACCGATAACAGAACCAGAGTTAGAAAAATCAAACCTACTTTGCCAAACTTCATGACTATTCCTTTCATGATTAGTTGCTATTCCCTCATCAGCACGGGTCGCCACCTTCAATGACAATTAGCGCCGGTCAGCCAGCCAACTTTCAAACCGCATTACGGTAACGCATTTTTACCCAACCATCTACTGATCAACCCAACGCTTAACCTACGCTTATTACGAGGATCAGCCGTCAGAGGTTTGATACCGGCAGCCAACCGGAACAAATCTCAACAAAATGCAGAGATTGTCCCCCGCCGGAAGTAGGAGAAAAACGACAGCCATGCTGGGGAAAAATCCCGGTCATACGGAGTGATATACACCCCAAACACTGACTTTCCGCAGGCAGCAACAAAGCCCCGATAATCCTATACGGGAAATCGCCCCCAAAAGTTGCTGCAAACGTTCTTAGTTAGGAAACTCACCTTACGCAGCGTCGTAAAATGGTGCTATTGCGACCGCGTTGGAACACCATCCTCACCCCCGGCCCCCACTCGACTGCGTAGCGAGGGGGAGTCCAAACCGACTAAAGCCCCTCCTTGCGTAGCGGCTGAGGGGGCGACAGTAAATTTCTGAGATGCTGATGCTGAGTGATTTTTGTCACTCTCAAAAGCACTTTGAGCCAGTTAACCGGCTCAAAGTGGATAAATTGGGTTGTATAAGACATATTGGGGCTGAACTAGCCTCCGCTTCTACAACCTAATCTGCCTAACAAAAGTTAGTGTCGCCCCCTCAGTTGCGTAGCGGGGAGGGGTTTGGGGTGGGGAAACAGAAAACTGCGTAAGGTGAGCTAGGAAATACTCATGGGCTATATGCCAGGAGAAAAAGCGGATTGCCGGAATAGAACCACCGGCACGGCGGGAACACGGTTATTCCCGCCGTTAACCAGCCGAACGCCTTAACTTTCGACAGCGTACCCCAGGGCGCGCCACTCCGTCAGACCACCGGCCATACTCGTGACCTGGGTAAAACCCGCCTCCAGCAGGAGGGTGCGCGCCTGTCCACTGCGGTTTCCCGAACGGCAGACCACCAGGATTTTCTCATCACGAGGCAGTTCCGCCAGCCGATTCGTGAGTTCGTCCAACGGAATTAAGGTCGAATTCGCCAGATGAAATTCATCCCATTCATCCTGCCGCCGCACATCCAGCACAAATGCGCCCGCATCGCGCAGGCTTACCGCCTCCGCAACGGAGACTTCAGCGGGCATTCCGGCGTCCGTTGTGGTCGCTGTCGGGGCACGATTAAGCAGCAGAAGGATAACAACCGCCACCACTAACACCACCGCGACAACGCCCATCATCACCAACCGGTTCTGATTCCCGACAGCTTGAACTCCAGGTTTTGATTTAGCTGTTTTTTTGCTCATAACAGACTCCTTTTTTGTTTAGACGAACATCAGCAACAAAAATTTACGTGGCCGCCACTTCCAGCGTATGTAGTGCCAATAAAATATATTCGATTTGAGTCGCGCCGCACTCGTCCAGGCGCGCGGCACATTCCGCCAAAATCGTCTGCCCGCCGGAGGTATGGGTTTCCGGCGGCAGTCCTCGCAGCAAATCACTTAGAAGTTTTACGCCGGATGTCAAATCCTCTCTGGCAAAAGTGTCTTCACAGGTTTGCAGAACCGCGCGAATTTCCGGCACTTCCAACTCTAACCGGCGCTGAATAACATTCAACGCCTGTGAAATAGAGGTTCCCTTCTCCTGCCGAATCTGGCGCAGCAGCCGGATAAAATGTTGTTCGTCGCCCACAATCCGCGCCAGCGCCAGCGCCAGCTCTAAACGCGCCCCCTCATTTTCGGTATTTTTGAGGACCGCCAGCAGCGTGGGAATCGCGGCTTCGGCATGTAAATTACCCAGGGCCGACGCATACGCAATCCGCAGCCCTTTATCCGTTTCCGACTGTAACTGTTCCAGCAGTCGCGGCGCAATTTCGGTGTCGCCTAACGTCCCCAACGCCCGGATACAATGCGCCTGAATGGAACGATAGGGCGAATCCAACCCGTGCCGCAGCGATACAATCGCCTGCTCATCGCCGATCCGACCTAACGCCCAGGCCGCAATGACACTCAGGGATAATTCCGTTCCATCGAGAATCTGGCACAGCGCCGTCACCAACCGAGGGTCAGAATCCATGCGAGCAATCGAAATCACCGCCTCAAACCGCACATTAAAACGCGGGTCTTTTAACGCTTCTAACAGTTCGTCAACCGTCAGCGGGCTTTTCGTATGCCCCATCCGTTCCGTCATGGCAACGGTTGCCCGTTCATCCCGCGCCCGGTAATACCGGAACATGGATTCTAACGCCGTTACGGGATTACCATGAATAAACAGTCCGGCAAACTCACTGACCCCTACTGGACTATCCGCCTGAACGTGGCGGAATAACAAAATACTGAGAAAAGTCAGCACGATGCCAAACACAAACAACGGGAAAAAGGGGTCAATCGTGAAAATGAGAAATTGGCCGGAAAGCCCGGAAGTGAAATCGAGAATTCGGCCCCCACCCACCTGGCTGAGACCCCCAATCAACCCCACTGCCGCGTAATAAACCGCCATGTATTCGGCTTTCTTTTCCGACGGCACCACCCGCACATACAACAACCGCGCCGACCCAAGTGCCCAGGCAATATCCGCCACGCCGTTAACGATGGCAATCAATAAAGCTACCGGTAGACCCAGCTCCGGCGAACGCGGCATCAACAGCCACCCTAGCGGCAGCAGGGCTTTGATATACAAGCCAGAAAGCATCACCGGTTTACTGCCGTAACGATCCGCCGCCCACCCCATCAAATATGTCGCCGCCAGCCCCCCACCAATCGCCCCAATGGTGAGCAGCACCGTCATACTTTCAGTTAAGCCTATCTGCTTTTCCATAAACAGCGGCAAAAATGACCCCATCGGCGTTGTCCCAATGGTCAGCACCCCGATACCCGCTACAAACAGAAGAAAATTTTTGTCCTTTAAAACGCGCAGTAAATGCCCATATGATGTTTTCTGCGCCTGATTCTTGCCAACCGGTGCGCCACCGGGAATATGGGTGGCCGACCACAAAGCTATCAGGCTAAACACAAAAGCCACACCAAACAGCAGCATAAAGCGGTCCAGCCCGCCCGCCAGTCCCAACACATAACTGGCAAAGCCAATTGCAGCGATACCGGTCAACCGCGAGACAATATCAGTGATGGCGGTATAGCGCCCGCGAATCGAGTTCGGAATAAATTCCTGCGCCCAGGGATACATCCCGGTTTCGGAAATCGCGCGACAAATCGAAAATCCGGCGACAATCACCGTGACATAAACCAACGCCGCCGGGGAACCATACTCCGCCAGAATCCAGGGGACAAACAGCAGGCCAGCCGTGATAATTTTTCGCAGCGCCCAGAAAATTACAAAGGTGCGTTTATAGCCATAGCGCGCGACGGCTGGAGCCACCACCACCGCAATTAAGCCGGTGAACGGCAGCAGCGACAACAAAAACCCAATTTCCGTGTTGCTCAGATTGAGTTCGCTTAAAAACAGGACAAAAACCGGGCCGAAGAAAGTTAAGTTTGCAAAGATACTATTAGCGGCATTCATCGCCGTATTCCAGGGCAAACGGCGAATTTTTTCAGCGTTGGTCAAAACTTGGCTGCTCATGACAACAAAATCTCTCAGAAATAAGCGCCGATGTAACCATCATTATTGTAACTGGTTCCCGAACAGAATAGCAGCACCAGTGTGGACTTATCGCCCAAAGGTCATAAACAGGGCATAATTCCGTCCAGAATGGTTGGGTGCAATGTCTGAAATCTGCGCCCATTACCCCACAAATGGAGCAAGTGGAAAGTCATGGTTTCGTTAAATCTTCGTCGTATGACCCCCGATGATACGTTGATTCTCGCCGCCTGGATGGTCAATGTGCCCTTATGGCGGCGTTATGGGCTAACCGTCGAGCGCGCCCGAACGCAGTTTGACAACGCTTTGCGACATGGTGACATCCTGCAAGTGGCTGATACCGCCGACAAACACGCCTGCGGTTTTGCCTGGTGTATGATCGGCGGCGCGTTTGGGCGCAGCGTGTATCTCCAACTGATCGGCGTCCAGCCGGATTTAGCCGGTCAGGGCATTGGTGCGGCACTGCTGAACAATGTCGAACAGGTCGCCGCCGCTGTTTCGAATGATCTGTTTTTGCTGGTGTCCGACTTCAACCTGGATGCTCAAAGATTCTACCACCGCCAGGGCTATAGCCACGTTGGCAGCATCCCAGCTTATGTCCTACCCGACGTGGATGAATTGATTTATTGGAAGCGTCTGCGCTAAAAAGTAGATTCCTCGTTTTATGATAATGAGGAGTAACAAGGTGTTCTAAATGACGACACGCATACTACTCCTCATTTAGCTTCTAAAAACCGCTTGTTAATCAGCCGCGCGCCCGCTCATATTCTTCACGCAGCAAACCGTAAAGATAATCGCCGCTGTAGGAGCCATCCGGCAGCAAAATATGTTTGCGTGTCTGCCGAATATGCCCCTCACGGGTAAAGCCGCAGCGCTCGGCCACATGCTGACTGCGCATATTGGTTTCGTTACAACCGAGCCGTACCCGGTGCGCGCCTAAACAGTCAAAGATAAAGCCCAGTGCGCCGCGTACCGCTTCGGTCACATACCCCTGCCCTTCCCGTTGAATGTCTACCCAATAACCCACTTCAAATTCCGGCAGGTTCCAATCTACCACGCCGATATATACCTGACAGACAAACGCGCCGCTGGCTTTATCCCATGCGCCCAGGAAAAAGACATTGCGCGCCATCCAATCCACCGCAAAAGAGCGCATCAGGATTTCGGCCTCCTCCACCGAGCGCAAAGACTGCGCCGGATTGCCTGCCTCAAATGGCAGGAGATGCGCTTGATTGCGCTGGCACACTTCGTAATAAGCGGCCCCATCCCCAGCGCGGTACGGGCGCAGCCACAAACGTTCCGTTTCGATCTGTTCCGGCAGATCAATCAACATTTTGTGCAAGAAGATTTTCCTTTCTGATCGTGCTACTACCATCTTCCCGGCAGGTTAAATTCCTGATCGGCATCAGCCAATCTCAGCATCCAATCTACTTCGTGGCGGGACTGGTGAAAAAAGTATCGAATTTTTGGCGAACGTCCCCAGGTCTTTAACTTCACCGGTAGGAAGATCATATCACCACCCCGGATAGATGTCGCCAAATCACGGCCTAATCTCGCAAATCGCAGCAGAAACAATCTTTTTGTAGCCACATTAACACATTATTTTTGAAGGTCACGGAATAAATTCACAGAGTTTTTACAAAATTAAGGAAACCTTGTGGCCTCAATCCCAACATCCTGTTTTATAATGATATAAGTCATTATAAATTTAATCTTCAAATTAGTCGGCGTGCTTTTATACTGGCGCCGTGTTGGCCGAGGCTCTTATGAACCGCAAACTTGTTGTGCTTCCCATCGTGATCGGCACTATCGGCCTCCTGGTGTTCGCCGTTATCCTGGCCGGACGGGTTCCCACCGCCCCCCAGATCGCCGAGATTCCAACCTTGATGGTGCTGCCCTCCTTAACTCACCCGCCCAAAATCGCCGCGACCCTGGCTCAGTCAACATCAACGCCTGTCCCAAACACCACCGAAGAACCCACCGGCGACCTCAGCACACCCGTTTCCGAACAGCCACTCGCGCTCATCGAACACTGGGCCGCGCCAACAACAACACCCGTTACCTTCAAATCCCAAACAGCCCCCATCGCCCTCCCCATCCCGCCTGAACCGGTAGCCAATCAGGTGGTCATCACCTTTAATCCGGCAGCCTCAGCGCAGGAACGACAGACCTATATTAGCCAGCTTGGCGGCACTGTCATCCAGGAAGTGACCGCCCTCAATAGTGTCGTCATCACCGTACCCGAAACCGTCACCAACCAACCCCTGCCCATATCACCCGCGATTGCCGCCAGCGAACCCGATTATTGGGTCGCTGCCCTCGTTGTTGAAGCCAATGATTCGCTCTATGACCAGCAGTGGAGCTTACCAGTCATCGGCGCAACCGACGGTTGGGCGCAGCTGCCTGACAACGCGCCTGCCGTGACCATCGCTGTGATTGATAGCGGTGTCTGTGCCGACCACCCCGATTTAAGCGGACGCATTCTCCCCGGCTACGATTTTGTCAGCAACGACGACACGCCCCAGGACGATTTTGGACATGGATGCAGTGTCACGGGCATTATCGCCGCTAACACCGGCAACACCGAAGGTATCGCGGGGATCGCCCCTAACGCCCAAATCCTGCCGCTGCGGGTGCTGGATGAACGCGGTTTGGGGACTTACTCCAACGTCGCCGCTGCCATCGTCTACGCCACCGATCATGGCGCGCAGATCATTAACCTCTCGCTGGGCGGGTCGAACTCGTCAACCGTGCTGCAAAACGCCGTGAATTACGCGGTGTCGAAAGGCGTCCTGGTGATTGCCGCTGCCGGTAACACGGGCGGCGCGGTGCTGTATCCCGCCGCTTACGACGCGGTAATCGCCGTCACCGCCGTTGATTCGGACTTACAGCGCAGCAGCTTCAGCAGCTTTGGCCCCCAGGTTGATCTGCTTGCACCCGGACGTGATATCCTAACCACCACCCGCGACGGCAGCTACCGCCTGATGACCGGCACGAGTTTTGCCGCGCCCGAAGCCGCCGGGATTGCCGCCCTACAATTGGCCTTTGGTAACTCATTAACTCTCGGCGGCGGTTTGCTGCGCTTTACACCCGACAGCCAACCACCAACCCCCACGCCACCAGACAACGATACCGGCACGCCAGAACCAACGGCCCCCAGTGTGCCAGTCATGCGTAATCCCGCCGCCGTTTACTGCCTTGATTTGGGCTACCAATACGAAACCGTCCCCGGCATTGGTGGCGGTGAAGATGGGATGTGTATTTTCCCGGACGGGCAGCGCTGTGAGCAGTGGCAGTTTTATGCCGGACAGTGCGGCCAGCAATATTCGTACTGCGCCCAGCAGGGATTGGGCATCGTCACTTTAGAAGATGGCAAAGACCCCTTCTCGCCGGTTTATGCCGCCTGTACCGATACCTCCGGTCAGGTCATTGGCAGTGTCAACGAATTATCGTCACTCGGCAGCCGCGCGCTGGGCTGTTACGATGGTAAATGCCCGGAGCCATCGTCCGAGTCCGCGAGTCTCGGCACAGCAGTTGACCCAGCGGAAGACTGGGTATCTGGCCTGAGCGTCCCGACTGCCTTTGACTGGCGCTCCTATCAAGGCGGTAACTGGCTGACCGGCGTCCGCAACCAGGGTGGCTGCGGTAGCTGCTGGGCGTTTGCCGCCGTTGGGGCGGCTGAGGCTGCCCTGGAAATTGGGGCAGAAAATTCATACCTGGAACCCGA
>DATALK010000283.1:0-4146 GCA_036261085.1 Phototrophicaceae bacterium
GTGGGGCGCGTGGAAAAATCTGGCCGTCCATTACCTCTGGCAAGACCTGTGGTGGCGACGCCGGAACGAAACGATCCCCTGGTTAGAGGCTTTAATCCGTTTGTAATAATTGTAATATTTTGGGGCGATCATGGATCGCCCTGTTGTTGAACTTTATGCGGGTTGATACCGCGCCCACAGGGTTAACCAGGGCGGCGCGATGGTCAGGTAATGTTCCCACGTTCCGGGTTCGGGTGTGCTGTCAGCGGCCAGACGCGGCGCTTCCCAGATGCCTAAGAGGGCAAAGCTGCGCCCAATCAGCCCGTTAATCACGGTACTGAGGGTGTGATTAAATTCGCGCGGGCCGGCCACGCGCTGGTGCGTGCCATCTTCCGCGTGAACATCCCAGTAGGGGTCAGGGTCGACGATTTCGCTGTCTGCGTAGCGGTGTTTTAAAGTGTAGCCGTCGCCACTCCAGTAACGTTCATCGGTTCCGGCCAGAAACGGATTGCTCCACTGCATCCGGTACAGGCCGCCGGGACGCAGCACGCGGCGCACCTGGTCAAAAACAACGCCCGCCTCCGGCACAAAATTAATCGAATAAGCGTGCCACACCAAATCAAACGCGCTCGTTTCGAAGCGCGAAAGATCGCGCATGTCGCCCTGAAGCAGCGTACCGTTTAAGCCATAATGGTCTAACGCCTGCCGGTCACGCTCAATCTGCGTTTCGGATAAGTCCAGTACGGTCACGTTCGCGCCCAATAGGGACAGCGCCGCCGACTGCTGCCCGCCGCCGCTAGCGAGGCATAAGACCTGCTGGCCGCGCACGTCGCCCATCACGCCGAACGGGTCTACTTCCTGCCGCGCCGATTCGGTATCGAGATTTAGCAGCGGGCGCGAATACAACACGTTAGCCGCCGCCAGTGCTTCCCACCGGCTTTTCGTCTGCCGCGCGAGATCATCCATGATCGTTTCCCCCTTTGCGTGATAATTATTTCAAAAATCGGTGAAATTTGGGATTTATTTTTCAACTCATGATTGGGTCAGGAGAGGTCAATTCTAAAGCGATTTGGGATATAAAACTAGAGCCGAATTGGGGAGTGTTACTGCCCCTGCCCTATCCGCGTGAGTCGGGAGCCAGCATAACCGGCACTTATATCCCAAAATATGGCGAAATATATCCCAAATCAGCCCCCCTACCCTATCATTTGGGGTCGGCAGCCTCTTTGAGTGCCGGAGATGGGGTTAACGGTGGCAAGCGGTGACGGCAGGGCAAGGTCGGCGTTAACCCCGGCGGCAACGCGATTTTCACTCAACCGATAGCTAAATTTTGCCGGTTACGCGGCGGTTTGATTCAATCCAAGCCACGCGGCAAATGTCGCCACCAGCGCGGCGCGTTCATCCTCTGGCAAAAACGCCGAACGGGCGGCATTGAGAATATTCTGTTTGATGTCGTCCAGGGAGAAACCGAGGTAAGTCATCGCGTGGGTTAACTCGTCGCTGAGGGTGATGGCGCTAATCACCGGATCGTCCGTATTGATGGTCGTTCGCACCTGGGCCTGGTACAACTGCGCCAGGGGATGCTGCGGCCACGCGGCCACCACGCCGCTGTCCAGGTTGCTCGATGGGCAGACTTCTAGCGCCGTGCCGCGTTCGATTAATTCCGCCAGTAGTTCCGGGTCTTCGAGCGAACGCACGCCATGCCCAATCCGATCCGCGTGTAGACAGGTCAGTGCTTCCCGCACTCCGGCAGCCCCCGACCATTCCCCGGCATGAATGGTGATGCCCAGACCGGCGGCTTTGGCCTGACCGAACAGATCATAAAAGGGGTGCGCCGGATACTGGTTTTCGTTTCCGGCCAGGTCGAGGGCTACCACACCAGCGTCCCGATATGCCAGCGCGGCCTGCAAAACTTTTTCACCGATTTGCAGGCTTTCGTGCCGATTCACGGACACAATCAGGCGCACCTGAATCTGATGCTCCTGCGCCGCTGCCGCCGCCGCCGCACACACCCAGCCAATGACTTCTTCATACGAACACTTGATAATGTTGCTGAGGGCCGGAGGTGTGAAACGCAGTTCAAAATAGCGCACATTGTCCGCTGCCGCATCGGCTACCGCTTCGCGGGTCACACGCTGAATCACTTCCGGCGAACGGAAAAACTGGCGCAGAGTGGCAAATTTGCCGAGGAAATGCTGATAGCTGTGTTCCTCGTCGGGCATAATCTGCACAAACGGGCGCAGCGTTTCAATATCATACTCCGGCATTTCGATGCCGGAAGTGCGGGCGATGTCAATCAACGTCTCCAGGCGTACCGCGCCTTCCAAATGGCGGTGGAGTTCGATTTTGGGCAGCGTTTGGATATAATCGAGCAGGGTCGTGTTAGCCAAGCCAGAACCCTCAAAATCTCAATATGCGATAGTTGTGAATAAAGCTCACCGCTATCATCATATAACAAAACCGTTAGCTGCGCTCGGCCAGCAGCCAACTCCAGTACCGCCAGGCGACGACAATTCCCAGGGTGAGGGCAATCGCGGGCAGTCCCATATACAGGAACACCCAGGCGGGGTCATGATTGAGTTCCGCCGCTACCGGCGCGCCGCGTCCCAGATTCAGGATGCGGGCAAAAACGCTGGTAGCCATCAGTCCGGCGGCGATAAAAAAACCAACGTAGTACTGCCGGGTTCGCAGCACCCGCCCCAGTCGTTTACTCAACAGCCCGATCACCACCAGCGCCACCACCAGGGAAATCGGCCCGATCAGCCCGACCACTCCCGCCCAATCAACCACCATACCGCCTCACCGATTACGGGTCATCAGCCAGTACAAAAACAGGCACAACGCGATTAAAGTGATCCCGGCAATACCCAGCAGCAGGTCAGCCAGCGTATCCCCGGCTATCGTATCAATGCTGCTGTAACGCACAGCGGCGATGCCAAACAGCACAATGGGGATAAAAAACAGCCGAAAATAGGTGTATTCGTTGGCAAAGCGCTGGTAAAAGCGCGCGATCAGCAGCAAAAACACCAGCAGAATCGCCAACGGAAACCAACCATACAGGAGGAAAAACTGATTAACGGATGCGGCGCCCACTTAGCTCCTGTCCCATCACCTTCAACGCATGGCCTTGATAACATGATAGATGGCCTTGACGCGAAATTGGCGGTCATCGCAGGCCAGCACAAATTCATTGATTAACCCGCGCATCTCGGCATCCGAGGCCAGCGCGTAAATCAGCAGGCCGGAAACCGTGTTTTGTTCTAGTACGCCCACTTCCACCAGACCTTGAAGTTCATCCGCGATGGTGCGCGCATCCCGTCCGGTATAGCGGGCGATATTCTCCGCCGTATCCGCCGCATGAGGATTATCGTGAAAGAACCGCACCAGGTCCCACTTCACAAACGAATTCACTTTATCTTGCAGAAATTGGAGCAAATGGGGGGCAATCTCGTCCATCGGCGTCCGCGAAACTGTTTTCTGAGCCATGTCTGGCCTCTTCTGCACTTCTTTTACGACACGAGTCAGAGTCTCAATCGGGGATAAGCAGCGGGGCAAACGCGCCGTTCACCCCGATTTCCCCACTAATCCAGGCTGGTTAAGAATCGGCCTGACCGCCGCGTTCCTGCTTGTAGTGGCAGTGTTTATACTTTTTGCCACTGCCGCACCAACAGGGATCATTCCGCCCCAGTTTATGCTGCGCGCGGGCTGGTTCCGGTTTGGATTCCGCCGCGCCGCCCGCCCGTGCTGTTTGCGTCTGCAACTGCATCTGCCGCCGCAGCTGCTGGGGCTGCGGGCGCTGCTGGAGCTGCGCCGACAGCAGTTGGTAAGCCGCTAGGGTGCGGATTTCATCCATCATCCCCTGCCACATACTATACGCCTGTCGTTTATATTCGACCAGTGGATCCCGCTGGGCCACCGACATCAGGCCGATCCCCTCGCGCAAAATGTCCAGGTCGGTCAGGTGGCGCTGCCAGTGTTGGTCAATCACCCGCAGCAGCATCCACTTTTCCAACCGGCGCATCATGTCGGTGGTCAATTCCTGTTCTTTTTTGTCGTAAGCCTCGTGGACGGCGTTAATCAGCAGCGGTTCCAGTTCCTCTAGCGTCTGCCCCGCCAGCGTTTCCGGCGTAATGTGGGCCGGAACGGGGAAAACTTTTAACAGTTCCC
>DATALK010000641.1:0-5778 GCA_036261085.1 Phototrophicaceae bacterium
TCAACAATGTCTTTTCGTAAAGAATGGGTGTCTTCAACCACCAGAATCTTAGCCATGTTCTTTTTTCCTCCGGTCATGTTTGGGAATGGTTACCTCAAAAGTTGACCCGACTCCGACCTGACTTTCAACGCGAATGGAACCGCCATGAATTTCAACGGCTTGTTTGACCAGCGCCAGCCCCAACCCCACACCCGGCAGGCTGCCCACATTACTGGCGCGGTGGAAAACTTCAAAGAGGTGCTTTAAATCGGCTTCCGGGATGCCGATCCCTTCATCCCGAACCCAAAGGCTGGTTTGAGCCGGACTGCATTTGATCTCTAATTCTATTTTACCCCCAGAAGGCGAATATTTGATAGCATTGGATAGCAAATTCATTAAGATTTCTTGCATTCGGTTTTGATCCAGAAATACGCAGGTATCCGATCCCGCCCCGGAAAAGCTAAACGTATGGTGGGCGGAGTGGGTCTGCTGAAGGTCATGAATAATTTGCTGGCACATAACGCCTAAATCAAAAACGCTGGGCTGAAAGGCAGCCAGCGCCGTGTCATTATTCACAGTGAGCAGATCTTGCAGCAGTCGGGTCAAGTGGGTAACTTCGTGTTGGATTTGTTCCAACCGCTCCTGACATTGGGCTTCTGTCAGCCGGTGTTGATACCGGTGCAGCAAATCAGTGGCGGTCATGATGCTGGCGAGGGGCGTCCGAAACTCGTGCGAGGCCCGGCTGATAAACTGGGAACGCAGTTCACTGATTTCCCGCTCCCGATGCAGTGCGGCCAGCAGGGCGGCGGTGCGTTCAGCAACACGCTGTTCGAGGGTGTTAGAATAATCCTTCTTCTCTTCATAAAGTTGTTCAAGCTGCTGGTAGAGCCGGGCATTTTGTAAGGCAATTCCCGCCTGGTCGGCAAAGGCTTGTAAATTTTGAGCATCTTCGGCGGTAAAAGCCTGGGGGCGGGCGCTGTCCAGATGGATAAAACCCACCACTTCGTCACAAAAAAGGATCGGCGCGGAGACATCGGCCCGAATCCAGGCCATGCCCGGATAGGTAATCCAACCGGCAGCCGTTTGCGCATCGGGTATAACGATGGGTTGGTGGGTTTCGAGCATGTGCCGGTGATTGGGAGTCTGATGGACTTGAAATTCTAATCCCAATATCTGACCGGCATCTTGAAAGCCGCGGCAGCGGACGACCTTTGCCGTTTCACCAGCCATCAGGGCGATATTGGCCCCATCGTGGGCGACCACCCGCGAGACTTGTTCCAGGATGCGATCTAACACCGCTTCCAAGTCTAGCGTACTGTTCAGGGCGGCGGCGATGTCGCGTAAGGCTTCCGCCAGGAGGCGCTGCTGGCGTTCATTGGCTTCGGTTTGTTTGCCATGAGCGGCCTTTACCAGGAGGCGTACCCGCTGTTGCAGCAGTGGGGTAATGGGGTGATAGAAATAATCATCAGCCTCGCTGTCCAGGGTCGTCTTGAGGTTTTCTGCCGGAACCAACCGCAGGGTACAGAAATTCTTATCCGGCTGCTGGCGTAATTGGGCGCAGGCGGCGGCTGTTTCGGCCAGGGGGCCATCTAGAATGAATAAATCGGCTTGAAGAGAAACGGGACGGGGCAGGGATGCCACTGCCAACACCTGATATTCCGCTGCCAGCAGTTGCTGAAGCTGCTGCCGGTGGTGTTCGTTTGGACTTATAATTGCGACTACCGGTTTGATTGAATGGTTGGGATATATCATTGGAAATAGCATATCCTTTTATTCTATCTTAAGTATAATCCAATATTTCAAAAAATGTAAACAGGTGAGTCTGCCTATAATTTAAGTTCTTGGGTATTCGGTTGAAGACAAGGGGCTTAAGCCCCTTGTCTGGGGGCACATGCACCATGATAAGGGCTGCTTTGCCAGAAATCCGAAATGCACGCGGCGGGTATTGATGCGGGGCAGAAACGGCGGCGGACAACGTCACCTTGACCGGTGTCCAGGCCGCCGTTTTAAGCGTTAGGGGGTTATTGAATGGGCAGTCCCGCCGCGATCAGCAGCAGAATCACAATTCCGGCCAGGATACGGTAATAACCAAAGACGCGGAAACTGTTTTTCGAGACATAGTTCAGCAGCCAGCGCATGGCAATCAGGGAGACAATGGCTACGACCACCGCGCCGACCAGTAAAAAGCCGAAGTCACCCGGCGCGAGATTTTCCAGATTTTTGAGCAGGTCGTATACGGTGGCGATGCCCAGCGTCGGAATCACGAGATAAAACGTAAATTGGGTGGCCGTGCGCCGGTCTAACCCCGCCAGCAGCCCGCCAACAATGGTAGCGCCAGAGCGTGAAATGCCCGGAATCAGCGCGACCACCTGCGCCAGACCAATTGCCAGCGCCTGCCAGGGACGAATGGCCGTGACTTCGGTGGTACGCGGTTCCAGCTTTTGCCGTTCGATGACCAGGAAAACAATGCCGCCGATGATGAGCGAGACCGCCACCACAACGGGCGAATACAGCGTTTTAATCCAGTCGCGGAAGAAAAAGGCGACCAACCCCGCCGGAATAAAGGCGATGATAATGCCCAACCAGAACCATTGGACACCACTATCCTTCGTTACGCCCTTAACCTGGCCCCAGATTTCGGCGCGGTAAAATACCAGTGCCGCCACTACCGAACCGATTTGAATAAAAATCTCAAACGTGCCCTGCATCCGTTGGCCGAAATCCAGCAGCGCGGCGGCCACGATCAGATGGCCGGTGGAGGAAATTGGCAAAAATTCGGTGATACCCTGCACGATGCCCAGGATAATGACTTTAATCCAATCCAGCATATTGTTCTCCTTGTTTCGGAAAGTAGATGCGGCGAAAAACGGCTACGCCAACCGGCTGCCCACCGCCAGCCCGATCACGACGCCAACCAGCGCCAGCAAATTCGTACCAATGATATTGGTCAGGCCGCTGATCCAGTTGCCCGCTTGTATCAGCGCGATGCTTTCGGTAGCAAAAGTCGAGAAGGTGGTGTAGCCGCCGAAAAAGCCGGTAGCGATGAACAGCTTCACCTGGGGTGTGACATCGGCGCGTTTTAACGTCCAGGCGATAAAGGCCGCCAGCAGCGCTGAACCGGTGACATTGATGACCAGCGTGCCGAGGGGAAAATGGCGCAGCGTGGTGGGGGCGAATTGACCGGCGATCCAGCCTGATAACCAGTACCGGACATTGGCTCCGATGAAACCGCCCAGGCCGATCAATAAAATGGTTTCCAAGCGTTTGTTTTTCAACCTGTTTGACCGAAGTGTGTGCTTGACCGGCGCGGAATCATAGTCCACTGGTCGGAGGCTGTCAACGGCTGTAACCGGGCTGGGCTATGGTATGATAGACCTTCGATTGACCTTCAAGAATCTGATATTTGTTTTAGAGTGAGGTGTGTGTGTCTGCCTACATTCGGCTTTTACGACACAACCCGGATTTTGCGCGGTTGTGGCTGGCTCAGGTTATCAGCATGTTAGGGGATTGGTTTAATGTGATTGCGCTGTCGGCGCTGGTATCCCGTTATAGCGCTGGTTCCGGTCTGGCCGTCAGTGGCCTGTTGCTGGCGCGGTTTTTGCCGCCGGTGCTGGTCAGCCCATTTGCCGGGGTGCTGATTGATCGCTTTAACCGCAAACATTTGCTGATTATCAGCGATGTGGCGCGCATGATTTTGATGTTTTTGCTACTCTTCGCTACCGGCCCGGATACCCTGTGGCTGATTTATGGGCTGACGGTGCTGCAATTCTGTTTTTCGTCATTGTTTGAGCCGGGACGTTCGGCCATTATGCCGAGCCTGGTGCAAGGGCCGGATTTGCTGGTTGCTAACACGTTGGGCAATGTTACCTGGTCGGTTATGCTGGCGGTGGGGGCCATGATCGGTGGCGTCGTGGCGGCGGCCTTTGGCGCGGCGGCAGCACTGGTCATTGATGCGCTTTCGTTTGGATTGTCGGCGTGGTTTATCAGCCAGATTAAAACGCCGCAGGCTCGCTCTTTGGCGCACCATGAGGCGCGGCGGGGTACATTCCGCGAGGGGGTGCGGTATCTTACCCACAATCCGTCCACTGCCGCTTTGCTGTTAGTCAAAATCGGTCAATGTGTTGGCAATGTGGACACTTTGCTGATCGCCTACGGCACGGTTTTGTTTGTGGTTGGCGAAAATGGCACGGGGTCGCTTGGTATCCTGTACAGCGCGTTTGGCCTGGGTTCGATTTTGGGACCGCTGCTGCTCAACCGTTTCAGCGATGGTTCCATCCATACCATGCGGCGGTTAGCAATTGTTGGCTTTGTGCTGATGGTTATCGGTTGGCTGCTGTTTGGTTTGGCGGCAGGTTTGCTGATCGCCGCTTTCGGGATGGCGATTCGGGCGATGGGGGGATCAGTGACCTGGACGTATAGTTCCACTATGATTCAGATGAGTGTGCCGGATGAAATGTTAGGCCGCGTGTTCTCGTTTGATATGATCGGTTTTTCCCTGACGACTACCGCCAGCACGTTAATTACGGGTTGGGCGGTTGAAGTGTTGGGTAGCCGGAATGCTCCCACAATCGCGCTGGCAACGGGTTTAGTCAGCCTCGTTCCGCTGGTGGGCTGGATAGCGGTGGTCTACTGGCTGGAACAGGCGAAGCCGAAGGTTGTGCCAGGGGGCGCGGAATCGTAGTATATCATAGGGTACGGACACGATATATCGTGTCCGTACCAGCTCTCTTTCATTCCAGCCGGATGCGCGGATTCAATACCGCATATAGCACATCGGCGGTCAGGTTCGCCAGCGCGAAAAAGAAAATAGTCACCATGACCACCGCTTGCAGCACAAACAGATTTTTTTGTTTGACGGCCTCCACCATCAGCGCGCCCAACCCTGGATAATTGTAGACGTTTTCGATCACCACCAATCCCCCAATCAGCCAGCCAAAACTGATTGCCAGCACGGTGATTGTCGGCAGCAGCGCATTCCGCAGAACGTGTTTAAAAATGATCTGCGGCCAGGGTAAACCTTTCAATGTGGCCGTGCGCACATAGGGTTTTTTGAGTTCATCCAGCACTCCGGCGCGCGTCAGCCGGGACACGTAGCCAATCAGGACAAAGGTTGCCGTAGTCGCGGGCAGAATCAACTGGCGAATCCAATCACCGAGCGTATTATCCGGCACGGTGGAGGTGGCCGGAAGGCCGAGCGCTCGCGCCCCCAGCGCCAGCCCGTTAATTAAGACCAGCCCGGTCACAAACTCCGGCAGTCCCACCACCGCCAGCGACAGCAGCGAAATGGCGCTGTCAATCCAGGTGTTTTCGTATAATGCCGCGATCACGCCGAGCAGTACCGACAGCGGCACGGCGATGACGAGCGTCATGAATGCCAGCCGCATGGAATTCCCTAACCGATCCAGCACCAACGGGCGCACGGCGCTCTGTGTTCCCGTGAAGGAGCGACCCCAATCGCCGGTGACAAAGCGCGTTCACCAGTTAACATATTGGGTCGGCGCGGGAGCATTCAGCCCGAATTCTTCCCGAAATTGATTAAGTGCCTGGGGCGACGCTTCGCGCCCCAAGATCAGCCGCGCCACATCCCCTGGCACAATCTGTGTGAGCGCAAAAATCAGCGCTGAGGTTATTAACATGGTCACGATCAGCAGTAAAAAGCGGCGCACAATATAACGGAGCATAAAGCGGTTCCTTATGTACGTTTTAAGGCAGGGCGGTTCACGAA
Organism: Phototrophicaceae bacterium; assembly: GCA_036261085.1. Classification (GTDB taxonomy): domain Bacteria; phylum Chloroflexota; class Anaerolineae; order Aggregatilineales; family Phototrophicaceae; genus CFX2. Next base: position 5,705 of record DATALK010000641.1, read on the forward strand.
TCGTCCCTACTCGATAACTGGTTCTGCTGCCGGTTGTGATTGCAGCGCGATCAATTCCGCAGTCGGGATATGGC
>DATALK010000642.1:0-3744 GCA_036261085.1 Phototrophicaceae bacterium
CATTCTGGGCACACTGCTGCTCTGGTGGAGTCCGGTGGTTGAGGTGGGTTTTGCCGGGTTAGCCCTGCTGGGTTTTGTCCAGGCCCCGATTTTCCCGCTGCTAATCAGCAACACGCAGGATCGGCTGGGCGCAAAACTGGCGCCCCATGCCATTGGTTTCCAGGTGGGCGGCGCGAGTATTGGTATTGCCGTCCTGCCCAGTCTAGCGGCGGTGCTGGTTAAACAGGCGGGAGCCGCCATTATTCCGCCGTTCCTGCTGGTGATTGCCATTTTTATCACGGTGCTATACGAAATCAGCCTGCGTTCGGCGCGTTCCGTGCAGCAAACAGAAATCGAAACAGCCGCCCAGCCGCAAACGGTGGGGTAACACCCCTTGCGCTGCCGTTCGGGTTCAATCCGAGCGGATGTAGGACGGCTGCGGTAAAGGCGAGGGCATTTCAAGCTATGAGTATCCAGACAAGGGGCTTAAGCCCCTTGTCTTGGGGTCACAGCAACCCGCGCCGACGATTACACCGGCGCGGCGGTCTTTAACCCCGTCATTTCCTCGCTGACTGCCCACAACTGCCGCTGGTCAGCTTCGTTATAGGATGCCTTCGATGAAGACACCACTTTACACTTATCGAAGTATTTGCCCGTCACGCCCTCCACATTGGGCGAAGACGCCAGGAAAATCATCGTCTGCGCGCCTTCTTCCGGCGTTAACGCCAGTCGGTGCATGAGGGGCATCAGCCGGGCCATTAAGCCCGGCACGTTGCGGCCAAAGCCGGTTGCCACAAAACCGGGATGCAAAACAGTGGCAGTCACACCCGTACCGGCTAACCGCCGCGCCAGTTCGTAGGTAAACATTACGTTCGCCAGCTTGGACTGACCATACGCGCCATACCCACCCAAACCATAACCTTTTTGCCGGTTTAAATCTTCAAAGTTCAGCCGCCCGCCCATATGCGCGCCCGACGATACGTTGACAATCCGGGCTGGCGCGCTGGCTTTCAGCAAATCGAGCAGCAAATTGGTCAGCAAAAAATAACTCAGGTGATTGAGTGCGAAGGTCATTTCATAACCGTCGTCGGTTTCCTGCCGGTCAGCAAATACAGCCCCGGCGTTGTTCAGCAGCACATCCAGGCGGGTGTATTTCGCTTTGAATTCCTCAGCCAGCCGCCGCACTTCGCTCATCACCGACAGATCGGCGATCAAACTTTCGATCTGCGAACTGCCGCTGCCATTTTTAATCTCATCAACAGTGGCCTGGGTCTTGGCCTGATTGCGCCCGACCAGCACCACCGTTGCGCCCATTTTTGCCAGTTCCAGCGCGGCCACCTTGCCAATGCCATTGGTCGCGCCGGTAATTAACACCACTTTACCATCCATACGGGTCATTGTTTTTATCCTTGTTGATTCCATCCCCACCCAAATTATAGTCACAACAGAACGCCGGTGAGGAAACTCTCACCGGCGCTTTAGCCAGCCCGAATTCGGCTACCGGGTTATAAGCCGTGTGGCTGTTCCCCAACTCGGCGTTTAGGCTTTTCCAGACCGGTTACATCAGTTGGCAGAGCTTCGGGCCGTCGGCTGCTCCAGGGTGTGCCTAAGCGGGGCAGCAGGAACGAGTCCAGGCCGATGTAACCACCCACCTTCCACGCCAAAATAAGCAGCATGGCCGCAACCAGTAACAGGCCGTTGATGCTGGCCGACCCGGCCATGATAAAGTTCCAGTTCATAAACGCGCCGAAAAAGGCGGCAATGCCCACAAACGCGCCCAGGATCAGCGCCAGCCCGATGAGCAGTTCCCCGGCTGTGACCAGTTTGGCAAACCAGGTATACGCCTGGGCATCCAGCAAACTCTGAATAAAGCCGCGATACCAGTCAAAGGCAATCGGGGGCCGTCCGGTTTCAGGAATCGCTACCGCGCCCTGCCAGAAACCGCGCAGTGCCTCGCCGGTTTGTACCCACGCGGGATTATTCAGCTTGCCGAGGCCGGACTGCAACCACGTCCAACCGAGCAGCAGCCGAATCGGAAACCAGATGATTGACGCACGAGTATCACTAAATAGAAATTTCGCTAATGGCGGGTCTTGAATGATCCGCCCGCGTTGATTAAAAACTTTAAACATGATCGCATCCTTGTTCTACCCATTTTCGCCATTTACAGGATAAAACCAGGAAATTGAATTCGGATGAAAAACGTGAATAAAGTGTGTAAGATTATCCCCGCGCCCGATCAGCCTCATCGTCGGCCAGCAGGCGCGCAATCTCGGCGTCTTCCAGCACGTCTACATACTGGTTGATGGCCGTTTGCAGGTAGGCGGGCAGATCAGGATGGAAACGCTGGAAGAACTCGGCAAAATCGGGGGTGTTGTACGCATCCCCTAACCCGCGCAGAATCTCCAGCGTCGGCTCGTAAAAATAGCGCAGATGGTGATGCCAGCGTTCCAAAATCGCCTGTACTTCGGCTGACTGTGGCGCGATCCCGGCCTTCAAGGCTGCCGTTAAGTCCAGGTAAATCTGGCCGCCTTCTTCCTGAACGGCTTGTTGCTGCGCCGGAGTATAATTATTCCAGCGCTTGACAGATTCGTTGACTTTATCCGGCCCCCATTGCAAGCGCGCTTCCCGTTCGTACTGTTTCTGTTTTTCAGCATCAAAACCCTGGAAAAGCTGTTTTTTGCTCATGTCGCCTCCTTCGATCAGGTGCATAATCGTTCGATCAACGGTACTGACCAGATGGCGCAGGCGGTTGGTTTTTTCCACCAGCACGGCGCGGTGGGAACGCAGCGCCGTCACCACATCAAAATCCGGGCTGTCGAGGATGGCCTTAATCTGCATCAGTTCCAGCCCGATTTCGCGGTAGAACAGGATTTGCTGCAAGCGCAGCAGGGCGGCATCGTCATAATAACGATAGCTGTTCGCGCCCACCTGCGCTGGCGTCAGCAGCCCGATTTCGTCGTAATAATGCAGCGTCCGCACGCTGACCCCGGCCAGCACCGAGAGTTGTTTGACGGTATACACCGCTGTACCTCCTCACTCAAACCGCATCTTAAACGATAACGTTACGTGAGAGTCAAGCGGGGGAGTGGGAAGGATACATTCGGAAACCAGGGCAAGATGGTCTTGCCACGCCAGGGGCTGGAAGTCCCCTGGCTATCAGTTAAAGGAAGCCTGCTGCAAGCAGGCTGAAAAGCAACATCGCCTCCGGCAGCCCGCTTCGAGCGGGCTTTGCACCTTCAGCCGGACGACTTTCAGCGTCCGGCGGTGCTTGCCCTAAAATCCGAATACACCTGGATGGGAATTCTGCTGCAACTATTCTGATGAGAAAACAAACACGAAATGTTAGAATGAGGATATTGGAGAAAGAGACTTGGAGCAGGCGTTTTAGCCTGTTCTCACTTATGAACCACGATGATCCCTTTAACCGCCAGCGCCGGTATGTGCGCCGTTCGATTCCCGAAGAGCAGTATTGGGACGAAGATGACGATGCGCCGGAACCCTACTGGACGCTCCGGCGCATCATCTTTTTGCTGCTGGTGGCCTTAACGCTGCTGGCGTTTCTGGCCTATGAACTCTCGTTCCTGTTTCAACCCGGCAGGCCGCCGCTGCCAACACTGACACCCCAGCCCCTGCCGCTGATTTAAGCGGTACTTATTGCAGAAAGTGCAGAAATGCCAGCGGCAGCCCAAATACATGGGTGGTTCCGGTTTGCTCAGAGTGGGTGTGGGCGCTGCTGGCCGTTCCCGCTGTAAGAATGACCCC
>DATALK010000646.1:0-1926 GCA_036261085.1 Phototrophicaceae bacterium
AAGCCGTACGTATCAATCCCCTAAATTTGTGATATTTTAAGGTAACTTTTATAAAAAGGTTTTTGTGAGTGACATTAAAATTAGGGATATTCTAAAATTTACCGTAAAAAACAGCCCAGCGGTAGAGTTCGGTTTCGCCAATGATCTTGAACACTGCTCCGGGAGCAGTTTTTAGCCAGGTTTTTCAGTAGAAACCAGCACGCACAAACATCGAGACTACTCAGATATGGCTCAGGTTTATAGCGATTCTGATTAGCACTATCTGAATTATAATTACCCGTGTTACTTTTTTCTGACAATTGTTAAACCTACAGCAAAGTTCGGGCTTTAAAAATGCTGTAGAATGTAAATCCGATTTGCAGGCTGTTTACGAGGAAACTTATGGCAACGTGGATGCTGGTTGAAGATGAGCCGGACATGTACACCATGGTCCTGGCGATGTATGAAATTATGGGCGTTCATGGGATGGCTTTCACCAATGGTAATGATGCGCTGAACTGGCTGGACGCCCTCGACGACGGTCAGATTGGTGGCGAACTGCCGGAACTGGCGCTGATTGATATTCGCCTGCCAGGCTTTATCAGCGGCCCGCAGGTCGGCGCGCGCCTGCGTCAAAGTCCGGCGTTGAGGCAAATCGCCATCGTTTTAATGACGGCCTATTCACTGTCACCGCAACAAGAACGGGAAATGGTGGCCCAGGCGGGAGCCAATTTATTGCTCTACAAGCCCTTGCCCAGCCATAATATCTTAAAGCAGATGTTGCAGGAAATCATTGTGCATTAGCAAAGGCCATCTATGACGATTGAATCGGAAAAGGACTTAATCGGCTTGCTGCGTATTGGCAAGATCGTTGGCACAGTTTTGAAACTGATGGGGCAAAGCGCGCGCCCCGGTATGACCACCGCCGAACTGGACGCCATTGGCGCGGAACTGCTGAAAAAAGAAGGCGCACGCTCCGCCCCCATTCTCACCTACAAATTCCCCGGCGCCACCTGTATCAGCCTGAATGATGAGGCCGCACACGGGATTCCCGGCAGCCGCATTATTCAAATCGGCGACCTGCTCAATATTGATGTGTCGGCGGAACTGGACGGCTACTTTGCCGATACGGGCGCGACCTTTCCTATGCTGCCGGTAGAACCCCTGAAACAAAAACTGGCCGACTGCACCCGCGCCGCGCTGGAAAAAGGCTTGGCCGTCGCCAAGGCGGGCAACCGGATTAATGATATTGGGCGCGTGATGGAAGCGGAAGTGAAGCGCTGCGGCTTTCGGATTATTCGGGATTTGCCCGGTCACGGCGTGGGGCGCAAGCTGCACGAACCGCCAAGTGTGCCGGGATTTTTCAATAAACGCGCCAACGAGGTTCTCAAAGAGGGTTTGGTCATTACCATTGAGCCGTTTGTCTCCACCACCGCCAGCCATATTTTTACCGCGCCCGACGGCTGGACGCTGAAAACACCGGATGGCAGCCCGGCGGCCCAATACGAACACACCCTGGTTATCACCAAAGACCGTCCGCTGCTGGTCACAGCGGTTTAACGTGGGAAAACATTGAACAGCCCCCATCCTCCGAGTGAGCGTTATAATTAAAAAATGCACTCACTGTTGAATTCACAAAGGAGTTAGGGCGATGGCCGGTGTCGCAGGAACCTGGTATGGTCAGCGGGATGCGCGGCTGGAGCTGCGGGTCGCGCTGGATGGCCGCTTGGAAGGCCGTTATTACACCACCAACAAGGACGAAACCCACAGCGTTTTTGAAGTGATCGGCATGAGCGATACCTGCTCGTTTGGTGGCTGTCGCAGTGTGGGTTTTGTGGTCTGCTGGAATAATGAATATGTCAACCAGCACTCGGTCACATCCTGGTCGGGGCAGTACCGGGTGGTGAACGGTGTGGAACTGCTGACCACCAATTGGCTGCTGACCCG
>DATALK010000647.1:0-1676 GCA_036261085.1 Phototrophicaceae bacterium
TAGCGTTCGCCCGCACGCCCCAGGTCAATTGTCCGTTCCTGGCTGTTAAAGATTAATCGGGCAGCGGCTTCCAGATTTTTGGGGATGCCGAGTTCGCTGGCAAAAGCGTTGGCGGTTCCTCCCGGCAGCACCGCCAGCGGAATGTTGCTCCCGGCCAGACCGTTGGCGACTTCCAGCACCGAGCCATCCCCGCCGTAAGCGGCCACCAGATCAATTCCGGCCTGCACCGCTTCCCGCGCTAATTTTGTGCCATCCCCGGCCTGGTGGGTAATCGAAACCTTCCAATCAACCCCGTGTTCGTGAAACACACGGTTGAGAACGTTTAAAATCGGCTCATCCTGTCCGGCGGCAGGATTGATAATGACATGAATCCGTTGATACTGGTTACCCATCATTCATCTCCATCTCGTTAACAATAAAACTCAACTTTCTCTTTGCGCCTTTGCCCCTTTGTGTCTTTGCGTTAAGTTTTGCCTCTGTGTTACGCTTTTTCTTTCCGGTACAACCCCACCAGATGTACCCGCCCGCGCGGCCAGATCGCATCCAGCACCCGTTCGGCCAGAATGCTCAGGCGAAACAAAATTTCATTCATCGCCAGATACGATGGGTCGCTGACGTGTTCGAAGCGTTCGCTTTGGAGGCCTGACTTGGTCAGCAGGCGGTGAATATCCCGGTAGCTGTTCGCCCGGTAGTAGGTCGGATTGATAAATTCCTCGTCGCGTCCATACAGGCGATAGACAATTTTTTGCGCGGGGCGGTTGGGTATGATGCGCCGCAGCCACACCACATAGTTGTTTTTGTTGGGAGTGATGAACAGGAACTGCCCGCCCGGTTTGAGGACACGCACGATTTCCGCGAAGGTGATTTCCGGCTCACGCAGGTGTTCAAACACCCACGAACTGGTGACGAGATCAAAGCTGTTATCGGCGTAAGGCAGGCGCTCTAACGCGGCCTCCACCAGTGTTGGGATTTCCGCGAGATGGGTAAACGTGGTGGCGTACCGATCCGTGCCCACGACCAGTTTGACCATCCCGGCATATTCCTTGACCAGTCCCCCCGGCCCGCATCCGGCATCCAGCAGCCGCATCTCGTCGTGGATGCAGCCGTTCATGAGTTCTTTGTAAATTTCGAGGGCGGGGCGATACCCCGGCTTCATGGCCTTGTAGCGCTGGCGAATCTGTTCCTGCCGGTCAAGTGTGAACATTTAAGAGTTATCCTGATTTGGTGAGTAGTCACTTGGCAAGGTCGCAAATGCTACCCAATTCTGAAAATTAGAAAAATCAATTGTAATCGGTTTCTCGGTCTTTCCTTCAAGACTAAAATGCGTTTGCTCACACCAGACGGTGTTATTATTTATCATGACTGGTATTAGAAAACCACTGGCATCCTCGGCCTGAAAGGTTCGCATCACCTGATTTTCCATATCTATGATAACCAGTTCGGTGTGCGGGTCTGGAACAATCAGACGCCAATTGTCTACATAGCGGCACACGGCAAAGAAACGTGAATCGGCTGACCAAACGCTGTGTGGAACAAAACGAGTGCCGAAATTATAATCATTGATGGTCAACTCGTAGTAGGCCACCCCCATACGTAATTCTTCCATATTGATAAAATCAATTACATATTTTCCGGTGGGCGATTTAAACTGATTTTTCCATCGCTCCCGTTCTGCT
>DATALK010000007.1:0-21264 GCA_036261085.1 Phototrophicaceae bacterium
ATGCGGCACACTGCTTGTCCTGTTAGGTCTACTCATTTTCACGCCAATTTTAGCGACCAGCGGCATTGTAACGGATTGTTCGTCCTTTAAAGATTTTGTTACGGGCGACGGGGCCGATACGCTGGGCGAACTCATATCAACTGGTGGAAATATTACTTTCGCGTGTAGCGGAATCTTGATCGTCCCGGAAAGGATAGTTGTCACGGCTAACACAAGGCTGGACGCTACTGGTCAAACGGTTACATTGGACGCCCAGAGTACTAACGCAATCTTCGGTGTATACCCAGGGGTAACACTCGAACTAATCGGTTTAACCATCAGTGGCGGATCATCTTTACCAAATGGGGGGAGCATCCGCAACGGCGGTACGCTCATTCTGACCGATGCCGCCGTTGCGAACTCCTGTGCCGCCAATCCTTGTAGCGGTGCCGGTATTCATAACATAGCAACCGGAACAATCACATTGACAAACAGTGTTGTCTCTGGCAACGAAGGCGGCGGCATCCTCAATGAGGGCGGTATCGTGACCCTGATTGACAGTACCGTCTCCGGTAATCGAGGCCGGGGCCTCACGAATGAAGTCAACGGAACGATGACCTTAACTCGCAGTACGGTCGCTGATAACACCTTTCTGGGTAGTTTAACCACTAGCGGCAATGGTATTGCAAATTCCGGCAGATTGATCATAACCGACAGCACGATTGCCAGAAACACGACGGCCTATGGCGGCGGTGGTATTTATAATGACAAAGGCATTGTGGAAATCACCAACAGTACCCTGACCGGCAATGCCAACCTTGAACATCCCGGCGGAGCTATTTCGAACTTTGCCGGGAGCGTAACCCTGAGTAATTGTGTTATTTCTGACAATTACGCTACATCGGGTGGCGCTATTGCTAATGACATCCCTGCTGGAACGGTCACTATCTCCAACTGCCTGCTGACCAGCAACTGGACTAATTATTCTAACAATCTAGACAATGGCGGTACTATTTCGAATAGTGGCACATTCACCCTAACCAACAGCACTATCGCCAACTCAACTGGCTCACATGGTGGAGCAATTTATAATTCTTATGGCACCCTAACCGTAATCAACAGTACCCTTTCGGGGAATACTGCCCGTAAGGAAGGGGGCGGGATTTTAATGGATACGGGCAACTTAACCCTCATCAATACAACGATTACCGGCAGTGTGGCGACCATACGCGGCGCAGGTCTCTACATTACACGCGGTGCAACGACCAATATGACCAACAGCATCATCGCCAACAGCCAAAGCGGCGATTGTATTCAAAACGGCGGTACGATCACCCTAACCGAGAAGAACCTGATTGAAGACGGTTCGTGTGGAGCCACACTTTCCGGTGATCCCCTACTTGATCCGCTGGCCGATAACGGCGGGCCGACCTTAACCCATGCGCTGCAATATGGCAGTCCGGCGCTGAATGCGGTTACTGAAAACTGCCTAGCCACCGATCAGCGCGGCCTGACCCGTCCGCGCGGCAATGGCTGTGATTTAGGCGCTTTCGAAAGTGGCTTTAGTGTGGTGACGAGCCTGCCGGATGCGGTTTTACAGAAAAATTTCTTTCTTACCTCGACGCCAATATTGACCTGGAATCCAGTTTCCTGGGCTACCGGGTATACCCTGCAAATCAGCGACAGCCCCACTTTTGGTGTATCCGGTTACAACTATACTGCCGATGTTGGCGCTAACAGCCGCAGTTACACAATCCCATCCGACCCACCCCTAGCCGAAGACATCACTTACTATTGGCGGGTGTGTGCCAAGCGAAACGCGACCACCTGTGGCGGATGGAGTACGGTTGAGTCGTTTGTGATTGACGCGCCGTAACCACGAGAAATAACACTATGGGCGGGCCGCAGACCCGCCCTGTAAAACACTATTTACTGAGTAACATCAAAAATAAAATGGTAACGGATAATTAGGGTGTGATCGTCGCTTCCAAACAATTCGCAGCGGTGACAATGGTTTGCGCGGCGGCTTCGGGCGTCAATTTGGCGCTGTTGATTATGAGATGATAGAGTGCGGGATTGTCCCATTCGACCTCAAACATTTCCCACAGATACCGGGCGCTGGATTGGTCGTGTTCTTCGATGCGCTGGCGGGCTTCGCTTTCGACAATCACCTGTTCCCGCTGTACCCGCGCCACCCGCACCGCTAACGGCGCGGTGATGCGGACATGCAGCACATCTGGTTGGTCTTTTAAGATGACCTGCCCGCCGCGCCCAACAATGACCACGCCGCCCTGCGCGTAAACATTGAGAACGGTATCATTGACCAGCGCCGCGAACCAATCTTTATCCACATTGGCTTCTAACCCGCCCCACGAGATTTTGGACGCCGCTGGACGGGGTGGAACGACGGTTCCAAACAGCATTTCCACCAGATGATCCCGCAGCCCTTTTTCTTTGTAGTCCTGTTCGGAGATGTCCACAAAATCTTGTTCGGACAGTCCTACTTCCGCCGCCGCTTCCATGATGAGTTGTTTGTCCAGTAAGCGGTAGCCCAGGAGATCACACACCTGGGCGGCAATGGCGTTGCCCCAACTACCGGATTCCCGCGAAATCGTAATAGCTGACATGGTTTGCTCCCCAATTTACTTAAAGTTATATTCGTTATAAATTCAATAAAGGCTGACCGCCTTCAATAAATTATAAAGCAATTCTCGAAATCGCCGTGCGCGGCTACAATAAAGACTTCAAGGCCAATCCGGGCGAGGAAACCAATGGCACACATTTTCATCAGCTACAGCAAACAAAATCTGGATTTTGCGCGCTACCTGCGAGCGCTGCTGGAAAGTGAGCATTTTGCCGTCTGGATGGATGAGGTGCAGCTCACGCCCAGTTCACGCTGGTGGAAGAGCATCGAACAGAATATTAAAAGCTGCGCCGCGCTGGTGGTAATTATGTCGCCGGAGGCTTACGACTCGGATTGGGTGGAGCGCGAACTACTGCTGGCGGAAGCCAATAAAAAACCGCTGTTCCCGGTGCTGTTGGCGGGGGATCCCTGGGCGCGGTTAGCAAATATTCAGTATGAAGACCTGCGCGCCGGACTGCACGCCAAACTCTCGGCGCGTTTTGTGCAGAGTTTAAACACGGCTGTACCCCGGCAATCCGCGCAACCGCGTTTGATTGAGTTCAGGATTCAAGAAGGCGACCTCATGGTTTTTGAAGCCGATGTTGTGGCCCTCAAACATGCGCAGCGCTTTTTAGGTGCGGATGAATTTGTGGCTTCGGTGTTAGTTAAATGGGCCGAGGTGACGGAGGCGGATTTAGCCGTCTCGCCTGGTGCATATTGCCTGGTGGAAACGAAGGGCGCGCTGTCCGCTCCGCACGCGCTGTTTGTCGGAACCCCCCCACCGCGTGACTTCGGCTATCCGCAAATCCGCGAATTGGCCGCGCGGGTGCTGCAAGTGTTGGCGCAAGAACTGCCGGAAACGCGCCACCTGGCGATGACCATTCACGGCCTGGGATTCAGCCTGGACGAAGCGGAAAGTTTGCGTTCGCAATTTGCGGGCTACTGGGACGCCTTTCAAGCGGGGCAGTTCCCACCCGCGCTGGAACATATTACCATACTGGAAATCAATAACCGCCGCCGGGGTGTGCTGCAATCGACGATGGAGCAAGAATTCGCGGCAGCGGATTTTGCCACGCGGTTGGAAGGTGACTGGGCCTACCAACTGCGGCTGCCGGAACTGGCCCAACCGGATACCCGCACCCTGCCGGAAATTCCGCTAGAACCGGCCAAACGCCACGCCTTTGTGGTGCTGCCGCCGGATGAAGACCTCGAAGACATCTTTTATTACGGCATCCAATCGCCGGTTCACGCCTGCGGCCTGTTGTGTGAACGGCTGGAACCGCCCATCGCCACTGACGATTGGCTGGAACAAATCAAAAAACGCATCGAAACCGCCTCGGTGGTGATCGCCGATTTAACCGCCGCTGATCCGCGTGTTTACCTGCAATTGGGTTATGCCTGGGGCAAAGGCCGTCCGGTCATTCTGCTGGCAAAAGCCGGTGCGCCGTCGCTGCTGGCGACCACCGCGCCCGCTTTTTATCACAAAATCAAAGATGTGGAAACGGCCTTGAGCAGCGCCCTGGATGCACTCAAAGGGCAGGGCCGGTTTTAAATCTGGTAAGTTTTTTTGTATACAGCCCACATAAAAATATTCGCCGGACTGTGTAAATCCGCTTTTCTTACGTTTTTAAAGTGTGATAGATTGTTATAATAACGATGTTCTATGGATATGTAAAAAGGTTGTGAATGGCTGTACCGACCCGTCCCGCTGAGGTTCCACTGGTTCTATCGTTAATCGCCCGCTGGTTATTCCGGTTGTTTGGTTGGCGGGTGGAGGGGACTGTTCCCAATTTCCCGAAATTTATCATTGTGGCCGCGCCACATACCTCCAATTGGGACGGCGTGATTCTCATTTTTGTCGCGCTGATTTTGCGCATGAAAATTTATTGGATGGGCAAACATACGCTGTTTAAACCACCGTTAGGCTGGTTTTTACGCGCGCTCGGCGGCATTCCGATTGACCGGCGCGCCAGCCATAACGCCGTGCAGCAGGCTGTCGCGCAGTTTGCTGAACACGAACGCCTGATTCTGGTCATCCCACCGGAAGGTACGCGGCGCAAGGCGGCGCGCTGGAAGACCGGCTTTTATTACATCGCGCAGGGCGCCAACGTGCCGCTGGTGTTGGGCTATATTGACTTCCCGCGCAAAGTGACCGGGTTGGGGCCGGTGTTGCAACCGTCGGGCGACATCGAAGCGGACATGGAACCCATTCGCGCGTTTTATCAGGGGAAAACCGGCTTACACCCGGAGCGCATGGGCGAGATCACGCTGGGGTAAGCGGCGTTCGAAATAGCGGTCTAGAATCTGAAACCATAATGAGTTGCAAAAACTGTAATTCCCAGCATTAAACTTGACCCTTTGAAAACCGCCATAACCCCTTAAAATAGATTTCTAACCCTGATTGACATCGGACTATATTCCTCATCTATGATTTTATTACAGGAAACCCAATATGAATCTCATTCAGAATCAATGTCTACAGCTTGATCTCCTGGCGCGCTTGGGGGCCAAGCCGCCATATTTTGAACCCAGTGCGGCGCTGTTCTGGGATGATCCCTACATCGCCCAGCAAATGCTGAAAGCCCACCTTGACCCCAATGTTGACGCCGCCAGCCGTAAGCCGGAAACGATTGACAAAATTGTCCAATGGATCAGCACACGGTTAGGATTGCAAGCCGGAGCACGGTTGCTGGATTTAGGCTGTGGGCCGGGGTTATACACGCGGCGCTTTGCTGAGCGCGGGCTGATCGTGACGGGGATGGACATGTCGGAAAACTCGCTGCGGTATGCCCGTGAACACGACACCCAAACGACCTACCTTCACGCGAATTATGTCCATCTGGCCGAAGAAAACGCTTTTGAGGTTGTCACGTTGATTTATGGCGACTTCTGCGTGTTGAACGACGCCAACCGGGACAAAGTGTTGCAGAATATCGCCCGCGCACTGCGCCCCGGCGGGTACTTCGTGTTTGATGTGACGACCCCGCGCCACCGGGACAACCAAAAATCACCGTCAAACTGGTACATCTCCACTGGCGCGGGCTTCTGGAAACCGACCCCGCATCTGGTCTTGACCCAGTATCATACCTACCCGGAACAGGACACAGGGCTGGATCAATATCTGGTCATTGAAGATTCGGGCGCTGTCACCGAATACCGCGTGTGGACGCACAATTACACACCGGAGACCATTGCCCCAGTGCTGGCCGCGCAGGGCTTTGATTTGCTGGACAGCTACGGCGATTTAACCGGCATACCCTACATGCCCACGTCCGAGTGGGCCGGTTTTGTGGCGCGCAAGGTCTAAATCAATAACAAGGGCCACTGTGCAAGCATCACGGTGGCCCCTTCATATCTGAATCAGGCTGAAAACCTTACTCCCCGCTCGCCGTCCATTTGGCTTCCGGCACACCGGCCTGCTGATTTTCCCAGCGCGCCAGCACAAACAGGAAATCGCCCAGGCGGTTGAGGTAGGGCAGCACATGATCGCCAATAGCTTCATATTCGGCCAGGGCGACGGCCACTCGTTCGGCGCGGCGGCAGACTGTGCGCGCGATGTGCAGCTGCGCCGCCGCCAGGGAGCCGCCCGGTAGAATGAAATTTTTCAGCGGGGGCAGGGCGGCGGTCATCTCGTCAATGCGGGTTTCCAGCCAGGTGATGGTGTCCGCATCCATGCGCACGACCCATTCACTTTTGGCGTCCAGCGGCGTGGCTAAATCGGCCCCCAGGTGGAACAACTGGCGCTGGATTTGCGCTAACCAGGCATCGGTTTGGGGCGAAGGTTGGTGCGCCCGCGCCACCCCTAACACCGAATTCAGCTCGTCTACCGTGCCATAAGCCTCCACGCGCAGGTGGGTCTTCAGGACGCGCCCGCCGGAAAACAGGCTCGTTGTACCGTCATCACCCGTTTTGGTGTATATTTTCATGGAGAGACTGTGCCTTCAACGTTGCGTTTTTAGAACTTGTGTGCTATACTGACCACTCACTTGATGGTTAAATCATAACAGGAAGCTGGTAAATTGGCAGACTCAGATTACCCCGAAACGGAACTGAATGAATCGGATGCCGGTGAGGATGGAGCTGCGGCTCGCCCGGAAAAGAAGGGTAAAAAGACCACTGGCAAGAAAAAGGATAAAGCGGACGAGTCGGCTTTCAGCCCCACGCTGGAAGATCATGGCCGTTCGAAGGCGCTGGAAGCCACGCTTAACGAACTGACCAAACGGTTCGGTGATGGCACGATTGTTCGCCTGGGGGATGCGGCGCACCTGGCGATTGAGGTCATCCCCACCGGTTCGCTGACCACCGATATTGCGTTGGGCGTGGGCGGCATTCCGCGCGGACGCATTACCGAAATCTACGGGCCGGAAAGCTCCGGTAAAACGACTCTGTGTTTACACATCATCTCCGAGGCGCAGCGGCGCGGCGGCCTATGCGCGTTTGTGGACATGGAACACGCGCTGGACCCAGCCTATGCCGAACGGATTGGCGTCAACGTGGATACGCTGTACGTGTCGCAGCCGGACACCGGCGAACAGGCGTTGGAAATCACCGAATCGCTGGTGCGTTCCAGCGCGCTGGATGTGATCGTGGTGGACAGCGTGGCCGCTCTCGTCCCCCGCGCCGAAATCGAAGGGGAGATGGGGGATGCGTTTGTGGGTTTGCAGGCGCGGTTGATGAGCCAGGCGCTCCGCAAACTTTCGGGCGCGATCAAACAGTCCAATGTGTGCGTAATTTTTACCAATCAACTGCGCGAAAAAGTGGGCGTCATGTTTGGATCTCCCGAAACAACGTCAGGTGGTCGGGCACTCAAATTTTATGCCAGCGTCCGCATTGACATCCGCCGTATCCAGAGCATCAAGGTGGGCGGTGAGAGTACCGGCAACCGTGTCAAAGTGCGTATCACCAAAAACAAGGTGGCCGCGCCGTTCCGCGAGGCTGAATTTGATATGATGTTCTACGAAGGCGGCATCAGCAAGCCGGGTGAAATTGTTGACCTGGGCGTCGAACTGAACATCATCGAAAAGCGTGGCGCGTTTTTCCGTTACAATGACGGCCTACTCGGTCAGGGGCGGGAAGCCTCCAAGCAGTTCCTGATCCAGAACCCCGCCGTCAGTAACGAAATCGAAGACGCCATTCGCGTGCATTATGGCTTGCCGCCAGCGGGGTCGCTGCCGCGCTAGGCTGTTTTTAGGGCAAATCGGGGCCAGGGGGTGGGTAAATTCTCCTGGTTCCGTTAAAATTCCGTTTGCATTTGTAGCCGATAATTGACTTCATACGCAAGCGGTGCTAAGGTTAGCTGCAATCGTGGTTATTAATTAATGTGAGGTGTAATCGTGCCTGAATTTAAACCTGAATACGAAAGCGCTCTGCATAAGCATCTGAAGGACGTTAAGGGCGCCCAAGCCGATAAGATGTTTGGCTATCCCGTCTACAAGGCGAATGACACGATGGCCGTCAGCGTCGTGGCAAAAGGGATTATCGCCCGTGTGGGTGAGCCGCGCGCCAAAGAACTCATTGGCAAGGGCGGCGTCAGCGCTTACGAAGCCCAGCCGGGCCGGGTGTGGAAAGACTGGGTGCTGCTGACGGGCGACTTTGACAAACACAAGGACGTGTTCAAGCAGGCGATTGAGTATACGGCGGCGCATCCGAAGGCGGAAAAAGGTTCTGCCAAGAGTGCGAAAAAGACGGCGAGTGACGCGCCCAAAAAGAGTACCAAGAAATCCAAATAGCTGTTGGTCAAGGGCGGGGTCAAACCCGCCCTTCCGTTATAAAATCCACTTGATGGCGTCGTACCAGATGTCATCCAGTTGCAGCGCCAGTTCCTCTTCCAGTTCGGTGCGCACCCAGTGCCAGGCTTCATCCGGGTCAAACTCATTATCAATTTCCACCAGGACATCCGGGCCGGTTTCCAACACGGTCACATTCGCCACACAGGCCAGCGTGCTGACAAAATCAATTAAATCCGCTTCAGTGGTGGCAAACCGGAAAGCATAACGGTTAGAGGCCAGTTCTACCGGTTCGGTCATTGTGAATTTTTCGGCTGAATTTTTCAACTTCGGTCTCCTCGTTCCATTCCATTCCGCCCATTTTGCCTCATAATATCATAGAATTAGACAACGCCTGCATAAAAAGGATGACAGCGAATGACCGATTACAATGAAGAAAATCTGCTGGACGATGATGAAGCCATCGAGGCGTTTTGTGTTCGCTGCCGTCAAACGGTAGCGATGGACGACCCGCAGCCAGTTTGGACGCGCCGGGGAATGCCTGCCATGCGCGGCGAATGCCCGGACTGCGGCGGGGTCGTTTTCCGCATGGGCCGTACCGCCGCGCATAATACCGAGACGCGCCCGGCGGCCATCCAGGTGGCGGAACGGACGCGCGCCAAGCTGGCCCAGGATACGGCGTATGTGGCTTTTGCGGAAGCGGACGCGGCGTTAGCTGAACAACTGGCCGAGGATTTACAAAAGGCCGGGATTGCGACCTGGCTGCACGAATCCGCGCCAGCGAATGTGCATTGGGCGGGTGGGGTGCATCCGGCGCTCAAAGAGTGCGCACGGTTGGTGCTGGTACTCTCCCCGGCGTCGTTGGCGGACAGCAGTGTGGAAACGGCCTGGCGTTTTTTTAAAGAGAAGGGCAAGCGGATTGTGCTGGCACAGTTGGTAACGGTTGATCCACCGGATGCGATTCGGCGCAGCCCGCGTTTTGATTTCACGGGCGACTATAAAACGGTGTTTCGGCAGATGGTCAACACGCTGGCGGAATGATTGAGCTGGACTTCAAGCTGATTGGCCCGCTTTAGGCGGGCTATGTTCGTTCAAGCGTTCCGTAACCCCGCTCTGGTTGCTCATGTTTTTGGGTGAATTTCAAGTTAGGGGCAACACGCCTGAAATCTGAACTCGATACCCTGAGTTTGAGCCAGTCCGCCCCCAAAGTGAAATGTACCCCATGTTTTTCCAACATTTTGCGAAACCTGAGAAAAGAGTTATGATAATAGTGTAATATTTATAATCCGCGTTGATAAAATTATATCAACAGAAGCGTATTGCGTTATTTTTTGATAGCCTCGTCATCATGTAACCCCACCGTACTGTTTACCACTGCCTGGGTTATGGGTTTTCTCATGGCAATATTTCGGGTCAGGCCCTTGTTTTTTCCAGCAGCTCACTGCCGCCAGTAAACAATCGGGCGGCTTTGGTCAGTCAAGTTATAAACGCCAGGACTAACGGTTCAATCACTACGAGGGGTAACGATGAATCTGCAAGCCATAAAAAAGAGTGTCCGGTTATTTTTGTTAGCAGTTCTTTTTATAAGTATTGGTTTGGCTTCAGGCCGCGTGGCACGGGCGCAGGTCACAAGCTGTACGGGGCCAATCAATCCACCATCTTCCCAACAGGAAAATCTTGACCATGTGGCCGCTGACTGGGGCGTATATTGTGAAGGCGGCCCTGCGCCAATGCTGCGGAATGTTGCCACTCCGTCTGTTGATGGGGAATCATTGGAATGTGCGATTACCGGCGGCGACCCTTATTCCAATGTTCACTGCTATCGTAATCTGGCCTCAGTCCCCGATGCGACCGTGTTTACACTGGACTTAGCCTTCTGGTTTCCGACGACGACTTGCGCGAACGTCGGCGGAACCTCGACGGTGCAAGCGTTAGAGTTCACCATGAACAAATGGTATGACGGACTGCGGTACGAATTTGCTGTCCAGTGGCAAAATGTGGGGGCGGGTGCGCCACAATGGCGCTATTGGGATGCCAACCAACCGGCTGACCAGCGTTGGGTAGCGTTCAACCCGGTCATTTCTCAGTGTTTGGTGGGTGGCCTGGATCGCAAACACACTTTATATCTGGAAGGCGCTATTGTCGCGGGCCAGATTAACCTGCGCCGGTTCACCATTGATGGCGAAACCCATGTTGTGAATTTAACAATTGCCCCGGCGAATGTGCCAGGAACCCCGGATCAGTTGGCCGTTGCCGTTCAGCTAGATGGCAACGCCAATGAAACCCCTTACAGTCTGTTTATTGACCAGGTTCATTTCCGGCATTGGGCCTTGGATTTAACGGCTCCGGCTGATGGTACGTTTTTGTCCACCAATCCGCCCACGCTGAATTGGAGTCCGGTATCAGACGCTGTCCGTTATGAAGTTCGACTTGATACAGCCAATCCACCCAACCGACTGGTTGCCAACTCAACAACTTTGAATTATACGCCGTCCACACCCTTGCTATCGGGGGCCTATTACTGGCAGATACGCGCTGTTGACGCCGCTGGTCAGACTTCTCCCTCAAGAACTGCCTGCTTCCTGATGGAATCATCCTTACCCTGGCTCAATTATTCGACCTCAACGACACCCACCCTCACCTGGAATCCTATAACCTGGGCCACGCAGTATCAAATCCAGATAGACGACGCCCCCACTTTTATCGAACCGCTGGAAGATAATCAGGTGGTTTCCGCGGCCACCTTAACAATTACGGCAGCGCCGCTGCATGACTGCACCCACTATTGGCGGGTTCGAGGGAAAAAGACGAATGGCGATTGGGGGGCCTGGAGCAAGGTTGAAACGCTGGTCGTCAATGCACCGTAAAAAAATAGGCTTTATTAGCCGCCGGATTGGCGGGGGCGACTGACGCGCCCCGAATTTTGGCAGCAGTATTAGGTGCGTTCCCAGACCGCTTCGCCGCGTAAAATGCGGGCCAGCAGTTCGGGAAACCGCAGGCCATCCAGCGGTTTTCCCAGGAAACCATCAAACCCGGATTGGCGCACGGCCTCAATTTCGTTCGCGTGGACGGTATACGCAATGATCGGCGTGCGGCCAAGCTGGGAACGCAGCAGGTCTTTGGCCTGGAAACCGTCTATGCCCGGCATTTCCAGGTCAAGGAACACCACATCGACATGGCCTAAGGTGGGCAGCAGCGTTTGCAGTTTGGTGGGATTAGCGACTTCAACACAGGTTGCCCCATTTTTTGCCAACAACTGGGTCAGTACTTTTAAATTCTGGCTGTTGTCGTCTATGACGAGGGCGGTTATCGGTGACATGGTATCTCTCTATATCTTAATCGTTATGAGGCCAGCCGGAAACCATCGCGCTGCTGACTTCGATTAACCACATGCTATCTGTTCATTCTACGATTGGGAATAGTCATTCAATCCAAAAGATTGGTAACTAACGTCGAATGAACTCAAAACAGGTCATTCGTCGGGTCAAAAACGTTACGTTGCCCAGCGTTCGCCGCTGCTCCAGATTTGTTCGCCATTGATAATCCGGGCGATTTGCTGCGGAAACAGCTTATTGTTGATTGGTTTGGCGATAAACCCGGTAAAGCCTTTGGCCCGCGCTTCAGGAATGGCGATGGCTGGATCCATCGCGGAAACGGCAATAATCGGCACGGCGGCCAGGTTCGCCAGCGCTCGAATTTCGCCGATCAGCGTAAAACCGGAAATAGCGTTTGCCAGCATCAGGTCTAAGATAATCAGATCAACTGCCCAGGACAGGTTTTTCAGGCGGTAAACCGTATTGTTGCCCAGGCGTTCAAAGTCCACCAGCGCGCCGTGCCGGACGAGCGTCATCTGGAAAATTACCCGGTTTTGCACATTGTCTTCAACAATGAAGATGTGTTTGCCTTTTAAGAGCATATCGTTAATCATGATGTGCCGCCCTAACCGGTGATGCGCCAGATGATTTCCCCGGCCAGGATGCTGGCGACGGTTTCCGGGAAAGTGGCAAGATCAATGGGTTTCGCCAGGCAGCCGTTAAATCCGGCGGTGCGTAACTGCTGGACTTCTTCATTCATGACACTGGCTGTCAGGGCGACTACCGGTGTGCCTTTGACCGAATCCAGTTGGCGCAGCATCCGCAGCATTTCAAAACCATCATAGGGTTTCACATGGATGTCCAGGAAAATAAGATCGGGCTTGGGGTCCAGTGCTTCGACCTTCGCCAGAAAATCCTCGCTGTTTTCCAGAATCGTGACATGCGGCAAATTCATCCGGCCTTTGAGCAGCATTCGCATCAGTTTCCGGCTTTGCGGATCATCCTCAACGTATAAGACGACGGGTAAGTTATTCATCACAGCCTCTACGATACCAATGTCGGGATCAGTTTTTCGGATTTAACGGGCAGGGTCACATGGAAGGTGGAGCCTTGTCCGGGGGCACTTTCCAGCCAGAGCTGGCCGCCGTGCGCTTCGGCCAGACTGCGGGCAATGGGCATTCCCAGCCCGGTGCCACCGCCGCGCTGCAACCCCGCCTGGGCCTGTTTAAAGGCTTCAAACACCAACGCCTGATCTTCCGGCGCAATCCCTGGCCCAGTGTCCCGCACGGCAATATGAATTTCGTCTTTGGCCTGGAACGCCATAATGGTGATTTCGCCGTCGTCGGTGAATTTACAGGCGTTGGAGACAATGTTCAACAAAATCTGCACGATGCGCTGCCGGTCAGCCCGAATGAGTGGTAAATTGCTGTCGGCTTCCAACTGCACCCGCACGGATTTGTCAGCCAGCAAACCGCGTCCGGTAGCGGCCACGCTGGTCAGAATGGTGTTCAGATTGACGTTATCCTCGATAAAGAGTTTTAACGACCCGGCTTCAATTTTGGACATATCCAGCACATCATTAATCAGACTGAGCAGGTGGCGGGCGCTCGACACAACCTCATTCAGCAGTTCAGACTGGTCTTCATTGACCGGCCCGGTATCGCCGTCAATCACGAACTGGGTAAAGTTAATGACCGCATTCAACGGGGTGCGCAGTTCGTGGGACATGCTGGCAAGAAAAGCAGATTTTACCTGATCGGCGCGTTCAGCCTGTTCGCGGGCCGCCTGCAAACTGGTTTCGCGCTGCTGAATGGCGCTTGCCATCTCGTTAAAGGTTTGGGCTAACTGGCCGACTTCATCCTGAACGGTGATTGGAATGCGCTGGCCGTACTGGCCGCCGGTCATTTTCCTGGCAATCGTCTTGAGGGTGTTAATGGGCGCAATGACGATGCGATTGAGCGCGATGTAAATCATCCCAATCGCTAACAACGTGAGGACCACAAACAGGGTGATGGTATTCATCAGGGTGCGATTCTGGAAAGCGTAGATTTCATCCAGCTCGACCAGAATCATCATCACAGCGGGCGCAGTGGTTGACTTGGCGTTTAAAGGGAGATAGGCGACCCCATAGGGAACATTATTGCTGGAAATCAGTTCGTCGGCCATCACCGTTTGGCCGCTTTGGGCAGCGCGAATATCCGCAATACTAACGGTGATGTCGCGGTGGAGGATGTTGGGGGCGGCCACTTCTTGTGTCGTCCGGTTCGTGCGGGCGAGAATCTGGTCATTGTGGATCAGGCCCACATAGACCCCCTCCCGCTCAAAGATCAGCCCGCGCAAAAAATCATCATCCACCTTCAGGCTCATCTGCACCGCACCGAGAATGTTCCCGCGCACACTGGCAATCGGGGCGGCGGACGCGATGCTGATTTCTGTGATGTCCTCTCGGTCTTCCACCAGCACATCACTGATGCGTTGGCCGGTCAGGGTTTGGGTTAACAGGGCGGTTTCGGCGGTGCTGCTGCCTTCACCGCTGATGTCCGCCAGCAGTTTGCCATCGCCGTCCACCACGTCAATATCATCCAGTTCCAGCGAACTGTTGGCGGTGGTGATGAAGGTGTTGACATCTTCGGCATCCCGGCGGCCAACGGCTTGCAAAAACGGCACACTGGAGGATAGAAAATCCACATCCACACTCAGCTCTTTTTCCATTTCGGCCAGGCGGCTTTGCATGATGTTGACTTCTTCGGCAATGCGTTCGTTCCCGATTTCTTCCGTCAGGCTGCGGGTATTGGAGACGAGCAGCAGCACCGTCGCCCCCAGAAGGACGCCGAGAACCAGCAGCAGCAGCAAATTCAGCTTGACGCCGAGGCTAATGTTTTTTAATAGACCCATTTCAGGATGCCTTCCACTGGCTTGGTCGGGTGTTGGTGTTGTTGGGTTGGCCGTAAGGGTTTAATTTTGGCTTTCGGCGGACATCGTTGTTGAATGGGGAAATGCACTTTAACGATGTTGTTGGCGAACGATCTATCGCACCAGTCACCCCCTCCCGGCCTCCCCCGAATTCGGGGGAGGTGGCTGCCGCAGGCAGACGGAGGGGGTCAAAAATGGACAGTTCGCCAACAGTATCCTTTAACGGCATTTCCCGGTTTTGATGTTGGTTATTGCGTGCGTTTCCGATATTCCTCGGCGGCGGTGTCCGGGAAATACAGCCCACCGGTGACGGGAATCCACTTGGGTAATTCTGCGCCCGCCAGATAGGCCACAATCGCATCAAAGGCGGGTGCGGCCATATAGGGGCTTAACTCAACGGTGGCGTTGGTATCGCCGTCCATCATCGCCTTAAAAATATCGGGAATGGCGTCCACGGAAACAATCAGGATGTCGTCGCCGGGATCAACACTGTAGTCTTTCATGGCCTGGGCGGCCCCAATTGCCATATCGTCATTGTGGGACCACACCGCGCAGATGTCCGAAACATCTTCCGTCAACAAGATGCCTTCCATCACTTCCCGTCCGCCGTCACGCAGAAAATCGCCGGACTGCGAAATCACAATTTCCATGTCGGGGAAGAGGGCAATCACATCGTTAAAACCAATTTGCCGGTCACGCGCGGCGCTGGAGCCAATGGTGCCTTCCAGTTCGATGATTTTGCACTTCCCGGCGGTTTTTTGGGCTAACCAGGCGGCGGCTAACCGGCCTTCAAACACAAAGTCCGATGACACGCGGGTAACATACAAGTCAGGGTCAGCGGTGACATTCCGATCCACTACGATGAGCGGAATTCCGGCGTCCTGCACTTCTCCCAGCACTTCATCCCAGCCGGTTTCCACGACTGGCGCGAGGATGATGGCATCTACACCTTGTTCCACAAAAGACCGTAAGGCCTCGATCTGTTTTTCCTGGCTGTTGTCCGCATCCGAAAAAATGAGATTAATGCCGCGCGCCTTCGCTTCCGCCAGCGTCGCGTTGGTGAAAGCGATTCGCCAGTCGCTTTCGCTGCCTACCTGGGCAAAACCGATGGTCAAGGGCTGATCCTGCGCGCCAACCGCCGTAAAAAAGACAAGTAGCAGTACAGTTATTAATAAAAATTGTTTAAATGTGGGCATGGTTTTTTACCCTTTGCGTGTATTGCGATTTATTAAATAGTATAACGATCAAAAGCGTGATGTCAACACTCCCTTAATGAAGTGTTGTGTATTTTTCACTAATTTTACGTTAAAAAATTGAAACTAATGACCAATTTGTATCATAAAACCATCCGGGCGAACCATAGGTTCGCCCGGATAATACTGCTGGATGTGACTGCTAACGACCTTATTGGTCGCTGTTAGCTGCCTTGTAGTCGCTTGATGGCCTCGCGGGCCAGGGTGAAGTTCGTATTCTGGTTCACGGCTTCCTGGTAGTTGATGAGGGCACGTTCCGGTTCACCCAGACCCTCACGGGCGACAGCCACATAATAAAAGGTTTCTTCGATATGCTGCGATGTGCCGGGTTCACTCAGGATGGTGTGCGCCAGATCGAGGACATCCTGGTAACGCCCAACGGCGTTGTAGGCTTCATACGGCCCGAACTGATACCACAACATGCGCCAGGGCAGGCCGATCTCGCGGGCTTTGTCGAAGGCCACCGCCGCATAGTCGTAGGCTTTGGCGTCCACACTTGCCAGTTTGACGTAATTGGTGCCCATATTAAACCAGACAAAAGCATCATTGGGGTCTTGCAGCGCTCGCTGGCGGTTCAGTTCCAGCGCATTCAGGTAATTCTGGTTAACATCCGCGTTATCACCCAGCAGCGTCAGCACTTCCTGTTCGCGGGCGAAGTCATACACGACCACATAGGTATTGTTGAAGTGATTCCAGAATTTCAGGATGTCGGCATACGCATACTGCCGGTTTGGCCCCAGATAGCTGTCCTGCGCTTTAAACATTTGTGTACCATCATCGTAACCAACCAGCAGCAGGAAATGGCCCATCCAGCCCAGGCGTTCCGGTTCGGGGTCGTAACCTTCTTCAATGATGACTGGAAAATTATTTACCAGCAGGCTTTTCAGCGTTTCCAGATCGCCGCCAACGCGCATCAGGGCGCGGGTCGTGCCGGGAAGCTGCGTGTTAACATAGTCAACTAACTGCCAGGGATTTACATTCCCATCTTCGGGATTGGGTTTTAACCAGTTGGCGGCTGGTGTCTGGTCGGCGGCGACACCAAAATAGGTCAGCGCCATCGTCAGGGTCGCCGGGCCGCAGTTATTCCAGTGTTGGGGAATGTGCGTGAAGCCGGTAATCTCATGGGACGCAGGCCGAGTCTCCTGGGCGAAAACCCCCGATAGTGGGAGCAAGAACACAAGAAGCAGAGCAAAAAAGCAGAAGTCGTCGCATGATTGACAGAAACCTTAATTTAACCTGTGAACAATCTGCATTATAGCCGTTTATGATAAATATAAAATGTACAGCTAGGCTACGCCTGCCCCACGCTACTCGGACTGTAATGTTGTTTAATGCAGTTCTGGCGATTTAGGTTTGAATCGCCTATACTCTTTTTGAAGATGGCGGGGCCGCCGGTAGTCTCCCTTCATGAAGGAACTTATAATGCCATACGACGACTTAATTGGCAGACGAATAGATGATTTTGTCATTGAGGAACGCATCGGCCAGGGAGCGATGGCCGTAGTGTACCGCGCCTTCCAACCCTCCATCAATCGTTACGTTGCCATGAAAGTTATCCGGCTGGAAAACCAAAGCCAGCAGGAAGAATTTCGGGATCGCTTCGCGCACGAAGCGGAAATTATTGCCCGGTTGGAACATATCCACATCCTGCCGATTTACGCCTATGGCATCAACGATGAGATGGCCTATCTGGCGATGCGCTGGCTGCGCGGCGGCACTTTGAGCGATCTGATGCGCCCGCAGCGGTTGCCCTTTGACCGCACCGCCGAAATCTTTAAACAGGTGGCCCAGGGTTTGGCCTATGCCCACAGCAAAGGCATCATCCACCGCGATTTAAAACCCAGCAACATCATGCTGGATGACGCGGGCAACGCTTATCTCACCGATTTTGGGCTGGCGAAGCTGTCGGAAGGTTCGATGGAACTGACCAAGACCGGCACGATTGTGGGTACACCCGCGTATATGTCGCCGGAACAACTGCGCGGCGAAACCCTTGACCATCGCAGCGACATCTACAGCCTCGGCGTTATCCTTTATAATATGGTGGTGGGGCGGCTGCCGTTTGATACCACCACCAGCGATCTGGTCTCCATTATTTACCAGCATTTGGAGAAACCGCCCGTTCCGCCGTCCCAAATTAACCCGGATGTTCCTATCGAAGTGGAAATGGTGGTGTTGTGCGCGCTCCAGAAGGACCGCGACCACCGTTATAACACAGCGACGGAAATGTCCCGCGCGCTCGATCTCGCGCTGGGGCGGCCCGTCGGCAGCAGCGATCACTTGCAGCCCGCTGCGCTGAAGTATGGTTCCAGCCCCAGCAATATCATCGAAATCAGCCGGAGTTCGCAGGTCATCTCCCGCCGCCCCGGTTTTTACCTGACCATCGGCGTCGGCCTGGTGGTGATGCTGATTTTGGTCGCTATCATCGTGTTTCAGAATATTTCCAGCAGCACCCAGGCGGCGGCGGTTGTTACGTCGCAGGCCGCCACCGCTTCCGTTTTGACGCAGACCGCAGTGGCGGAAGCCTGGACACCGACGCCGCTGCCCGTCGCCAAAGTGCTGGCGGGTGAGCGTGGCCCCGCTGCTGAGGCGGTTCCCTCGGCAGCCGAAATCGAGGCGGCTAAACGGCGGTTAGGGACGAAAGGTTTTATCGCTTACGTGGCGTGTACCCTGGACAGTGAGTTCCATTCCGGTATCTCGCGGGAAATCCGCGATACCGCCGGGCGGTACGGCCTGGATTTGCGCGTCTATGACAGTCAGGCCGACAGTTACAAACAAGTGACTCAGGTGGAACGGGCGCGTTCGGATGGCGCGACGGCGCTGGTCGTTTGTGTGTTGGACCCGCATCTCCTGGTGAATACCCTGGCCTCAGCCCAGTCGGAAAACATTCCGATGGTCTTTTTTGCCGGAGATATGCCGAACTACGGTGGGGTGCTGGTCGCCGGGGATAATTATGAGCTGGGATTGGAACCGGGCCGGTTGGCCGGGAAAATCATCACCGAGGAAATGGGCGGCAAGGCCAACGTGGTCATTCTGGATTACCCCGATTTGCCGGATATTGTCCGCCGCGCGGATGGGATTGAAGCCGGAGTGCTGGAAATGGCCCCCGGAGCCACCATTGTGGGGCGCTATCTGGGCGGAACCCGCGAGAGCGGTTTGGCCTCCGTTCAGAAACTTCTGGATGAGGGCGTGGAGTTTAACGTCATTGCCAGCATTAACGACGCGGGCGCGTTCGGCGCGATTGATGCGCTGAAGGCCGCGAATATCCCACCCGATCAGGTAGTCATCACCAGCGTGGACGCCGAACTGCTGGCCCAGCAGTACATTCAGGAAGGGTATTATCTGCGGGGTTCCGTGCAGGCGTCCCGCATCGAAACCGCCCGCGCCCTGGTGAACTCGATGGTCAAGCTGCTGGCCGGGGCGACCCTGCCGGAAAACATTGTTGTCCCGCCGGGCAACATGATTACCCGCGATACCATTGGCTCCCGCGAGGAATTCAGCAGCGGCAATTAGCGATTAATCCGATCATACCATTTTAATAGGTCTGCTTTTTCAGATTATTTGACGCCAGTTCGCCGCTATTGACTCCTTGCCAGGGCATTTGCCAAGCTGGTTCGGAAGACCCACGCTGTGTTCGAGTTGGGAATGTAATTGGCGTCGAAACCGCCAAAGTAAATCACCTGCCCTTGATCGGCGGGGAACGGCGACAAGGTATAAGTCCGCACGGACACCAACGGCGGGTTCCCGGCGGGGAATTTGCCGTTCACTTCCCGGACGCGATACTGCTCCGCACTGTCACGAATGCCATACAGCGCGCCCGCATAGAAGCCGGGGCCATAGTTCGGGAGGGCGGTCTTCTCCGGGATAGCGGTTTGCATACCAAAGAGATAGACCTCTCGCCCCGTTGTTGGGTCGGTCACGGGCAGGAAATCGTTATAAGCACCTATCGGCCAGACGATCTCGGTACCCAGGTAGGCACTGAGAAGCGAGGCTGTATCGACTTCATGGAATTGTTGATACCCCCCTTGACCGTCGGGATCGAGCCGCATGATCGTGCCGTGTTCAGGGTCAGAACCGGGCGCCCACAGGAAGATCAGGGATTCGCCAGCGCCGTTGGGAGCCGGAATGGCCGTCAGTCCCCGAATGCCACCCGCAGGCGCATTCACAACCACAATACCCGGAAGCAAATCACTTTCATCCACGATCACTTTCCAGCGCGGGGCCGGGCCATCTAGCCGTTGATAGATGCGTTTACCCACCGAAACGAGCAGCGCTCCGTTGGCCTCAATGAGTGCCAGCGGGCGTGGGGTCGTCAGCCCTGTCTCGGAAACCGTTTCCCAGCGGATACTGCCGGGGGCTACCGGGTCATAGACCCCGGAAAATACGCCCCACATCCCAATCGTGATGAACAGATGCTCGATTCCGGTAACTTTATCCTGATACACCTGCATGGCCCGAACCGAAGAAGACCCCTCGGTTTGGGTGACTGAGGGCGGCACGATGGTGCTCGTAACCCACTGGCCGGTAGTGTCATCCCGCGTGTACAGGTTGACCCCGTTATTACCGCCATCGAGAAACCCGGCGGCCAGCAGCAGGGTTACAGGTTCAGCGAGTGTCTTTCCTGTACCGTCGGTGGTGAAAGTGACGGATTTCAGAATCTCCGGGCGCAGCACGCGCGGCATGGTCAGGTCTACGGCCCAGTGCGCCGTTGGACTATCCAACCGAAGGATCTGCGCCCAACCAGTGGTGGGATCCTCGCCGCCATAGAAGGGATTGCGCTCATCCATCCAATAGCCGACTGCCGCGTAGAGCTTTTCCTGATGTTCCACCAGATGCAGCACTTCCGAACCACCGGCAAACTGGCCGCTGTCATCCGTACAACCGGCCCGGTAGGAACGCTCCCAACCGGCGGCGATAATCTCCGTGGGATGGTTTTGACAATCGGTCACACCACCGGGGATGGTTGGTGTGCCAGCGGGTGTTGACACCAGTCGGTGGTGGGGCGAACCCGAGGCAGTCGTACCAGACACGAACGAAACCCAGGTCAGCGCGAGGATCGTCATGAGTAGGGCACGTATTTTCTTCATAATTTTAAAATAACCTGCTTTTATATTCTGATTATGTGCCTGTTTTCACATTTTTGCTACCGGTTTGTGCCATCCTCCCTTTTGGTTTACCATCGTGGCAAAATTGAACAAAAATTACGCACATTGGGTAATCATTACAAGAGATTGGGGATGAGCCTTGTGCAAAGCACAGCGGCAAAAATTGCCGAGTGCGCTTAATATCGTTATCATCATCGCGTCGCCTGTAACACCCTCTTTCAGTTTAAAGGTGAAGGTCGTGCCGTCTTCGCTGATGCCACCATTCGCCTGGCTGGGCATTTCCGTGATCAAAACCGGCACGGGATTGTAATCCTCGTCATAGTCCCACGCGGCGGCAAAAATCAGGCCGTT
>DATALK010000011.1:0-5146 GCA_036261085.1 Phototrophicaceae bacterium
AAATTAATTCGGTTACGATTTTACAGTGTGGGCCACTTGAGTAAACCAGCGGCATCAACAAGTCCAAAAAATGCTTCCGCTCGTCTCGGTTCATTATGTTTATGAGATCCAAAGCGCGCCGTAAATCTCCCTTAACCAACGCATATCTGACAATCCGAATTCGCTGGTCCACATCCAATCCGCTGGCAAATTGGGTCAGGATAGTGTAGAAGTCCATTGAAACTTTGACAAAGTAAACAACCACCACTAAAAGTGGTGGCTTTGAAGCCAATGCACCTAGAAGGTGCGCTCCTACAGTGCGTTAGTCAAACAAACGTTGTTGCGTTTGCTCAGCCTGTTTGTCTTGAGCTTCTTGCCATTTCACATATTTGCGAATCTTGTCTTCATCCAATCCGACAGTGCTGACACAATAGCCCCGCGACCACAGATGTTGGCCCCAATAGCGCTTGCCCAAGTGTTCGTAGCGTTGGAAAAGCCGCAACGCTAGTTTACCTTTCAGGAACCCCATCACACTCGAAATGGCGTATTTGGGCGGGATGGACGCCACCAGATGGATATGATCCGGTTGGATGTTGATTTCCAGCACCTCGATTTGGTCTTTTTGCCGACACAGACTTTCGATTTGTTGGCGGGTGTACTCCGCCAATTCATCCCGAAAGATCCGATACCGATATTTCGGACAGAACACGATATGGTATTTGCACTCATACAAGGAGTGCGATAGCCTTTTGAATTGGTGGGTCATGATGTAGCCTCCTAAAGTTTCGCACCTTCTAGGATACTTTCATCATACCCACTTCCCTGGTTGAACCCTTTCTCTTTCCACTACCAGAGGTAGTGGTTTAAGCCTCTTTAATCAATTCACCCACAGTGACGATTTTGTTACGAAGAATAACACAAAAACCAGGGCCGGGTTACGAGCAGCAACCACCCCCAACTACCAGGGAATAGCTCAGACTCCGCCGATCTCCAGCCTTACCCCCAGATTCTTGGCTACCCAATCCTGAGATTTCCGTTACGATGAGTAGAGGGAATTATCTGAAAAGGGGCCAAAATGGCAGCACAACCCGACCTGAAACGCGCTTATCAACTCATTAAAGCGAGGCAGAAAGATGAAGCCTTAACCATCTTGATGCCGCTCCTCCGCCAGGACGAGAGCAATGCTGATGCCTGGTGGCTCATTGCCCATGCCGTAACTGACCCCGGCGAAATTCGGGAAGCGCTGGAAATGGTCATTAAACTCCGCCCCGACAATGCCGCCGCCAAAGATAAACTCGCTAAACTGAACGCCCAATATCCGCCGCCCAAACCCAAAGAGGAGTTTGTGTTTGACGCTGATGACGGCTTGTTTGAAAGTTTTGTTGATGACGAGGAAGTTGGCTTCCCGGCGGAAAAACCCAAACGCGGCGCAGCCACCAACAACCAACCCCGCCTCGTTGTCACCAAATCCAGCAGTAATGGCCCGAATCCCATTCTGATTATGCTGGCCGTTATCGGCGTCATTTCATTGTTAATCTGCGGCGGTTGTGTTTTGGCTTCCGTTCAGGGCTTAACGCTGTTTGGACAGGCCGTGCAGGAAATCGCCGCCAATATCACGCCTATGCCGAGCATCGGCGGCAGCATTGAAGATACCACCATTGGGGCTTTAAATGCCAAAGGCCCTATCGGTTTCGGCCAATCCCTGAGTGATACTATTAATGATGCTTTTGATAATCATGTCTATACGTTTAACGGGGATACCGGCCAGAACATCACGATTGAAGCCAATGCCAACGATAACGAATTAGATACCGAACTTAAGCTCTATGGCCCCGATAACAAAATGATCGCCGAAAACGATGATATTGACCTGTTTGAGAACAGCAACTCTCAAATCAATATCTCGCTGCCCGCCAGCGGAACGTATACGATTATCGTCAGCGGCTTTGCTACAGGAGGTTCGTATACTCTGACCTTACACTGACAGAGGAAACCACCGATATGGCCGTAGGGGCGGGCCTATGTGCCCGCCCCGGATACTATAATTCAGCGAACTAAGGTTGTCGCTAACTGGCTGACCACCTGGTCAACCGCCCCCGTCACCGGGCTTGAAACCGGCGCATCAAACGCCATCAGAGCGGGCTGAATACCAATTAAATACACTTCACATTGAAGTTCAGCCGCGACATAATCCGCGAGGACGGACAGTGGCAGTGAATGGGTGCTGGCACTGACTCCAGCGATCTCGTCCCAGGCCAACCAACGAATTTCCCCCGGCGGTAAATTCATCTCGGCGGCGTCCACAAAAATAACCGCGTTGGGCGCAAAACGGCGCAGCGCTCCGGTACAGTTTTCGGGCGCGATGCCGCCCTCAATGATGAGGACATCCTCGCGCCCGGTTAACATCGTTTTTAGACGCCGTGCCACCAGCACCCCGGCAGCATCGTCGCCGTAGAGTTCGCTGCCCACTCCGACGACAGCGACCCGCCGATCAGGCTTCGTCAGGGCCTGATTCAGCCAGTTTGACCAGGAGGTGTTCAATATCCGCCTCACTGCCGTAATTGATCGTAAATTCTTTGCCGCCGGACGCCATTTCCCATTCTGTGCTGGACATCTCAATACAGCTAAAGCGGCAGTTTTCCACACATTGGGCACAGTAAGTGCAGCGGTCAGGATGATACCGCATCACAAACTGCTTGGCCTTTTTGTCAATAGTGATAAGCTCGATGGCCTCCGAGGGGCAGTCTTTCACACACAGACAGCAGCCGGTGCAGTTTTCAGGATTCCAGTGTAGTTTACCGCGCAGTCGTTCCGGGGTGTCCGTCCGTTCAAACGGATACATCTGCGTGATCGGTTTTTGAAAAAAAGATCGGAGTGTATCAACCAGCATCGCGCCGATTCTCATACCACTATCCCTTTCAGGACTATCGTTACGAACCACTGCGCCAGCACCAGCAACGCCCCATAACGCCACCACAGACCCACCACCTGGTCAATCCGCAGGCGGGTCATCAGCGTTTGCACACCGACCAACGCCAGCAGCAGGAGCAGGGTTTTCAGAACATAATCTATCGGGCTGTGAATCCCACCCAGGTAAAACGCCGCCATCAGCGTCAACCCGGCCACCAGTTCGGCGTAACGCCCAATATAAAACAGCGCCAGCCCGCGTCCGCTGTATTCGGTCAGCGCCCCGGCCACAATTTCGGTTTCAGCTTCCGGCGCGTCAAAGGGGCGCATTTCCAGCTTGCCCATCAACCCGATCAGCGCGATCACAAACCCAACTGGCTGTAACAGGATAATCGGGTGATTGCTGGCATACGCCATAATATCATTGATTTGCCAGCTTCCGGCGGCGACGGCTGGCCCTAACATCGCCAGCAAAAACGGTGCTTCGTAGGAAAACAACTGCGTCAGAGTACGGGTTGCACCCACCAGCGAAAAATGATCGTTCGTATTCGCGCCCGCGATGCCGGTACACAGCGTGAGCATACTGAGCATGTAAACGGTGACGATCAAATCACCAGGAAAGCTAAACGCGGGTTGCAGACCGCCAATCGGCAGATACAACACGGCGGTCATCACCCCGGCCAATGCCACAATGGGCAGCCAGATAAACAGCCTTCCATTCCCGCTGGCGGGAACAATTTCTTCTTTTGCCAGCAGTTTCACCATATCGGCCAGCGGTTGGAACCAGCGCGGCCCAATCCGGTTCTGCAACCGGGCGACCAGCTTGCGATCTGCCCACTCGTAAATCATGCCGTTCAGCAGAACAAACAGGCCACCGGGAAAAATAAGCAGGACGAGCAGCGTCCGTAATATATTCATAATAATTTTTACCGCCTCGCGTAGAAATCAATGCTGTACCGCCGCAGTTCTTCCCAGGTATAGCGCGTGCCGCTGGTATCCCGGATGGTTACGGCCCGGTCATTACAGGAAAAACAGGGGTCAATCCCCGCCAGAATCATCGGCATATCCGCCAATTGATGCCCAACCGCCGTTGCCACCACTGACCCCATATTGCACAGGGTCGGGGTGCGCACTTTCACCCGTTCCGGGTTGTCCGAACCATTGCTCTTAATGAAATAGAAGGCTTCGCCGCGCGGCGCTTCCACCCGGCTGATGGTTTCCCCCGCCTTTACCTTACGCGGCATTCTGACCTGCAACTCACCTTCCGGCAGCTTGCTCAGAATTTCGCGGATCAGGCGATAGCTCTCAAACAATTCCTTGATCCGTACCACAAACCGCGCTTCCAGATCGCCCGCTTCCGCGATGACCGTCTGCACCGGGAAATCCACATAAGCCGAATAGGGCGCTTCCACGCGAATATCCCGCGTGACACCCGACGCCCGCGCCGTTGGCCCCACCACACCGAGCAGTTCCGCCTGTTCTTTGGTCATCGTACCGACACCGCGCGTGCGCTGCAAGAAAACCTCGTCCGTCGTCACCACTTTCAGGTAATGTTGTGACCGTTCTTCGAGGAAATCCACCCCCTTCAGAATGGCTGTCGTTATTTCCGGCGTTACATCACACTTCACGCCACCGAGGGTGTTCGCGGAATAATTCACGCGGTTGCCGGTAAAACTTTCCAGCAAATCCATCACTGTTTCGCGGTCTCGCCAGCTAAACATAAACAGCGTGTCAAAACCGGCTTCGTGCGCCGCCACCCCCAGCCATAACATGTGGCTGTGAACGCGCTCCAACTCCGCCACCAGCACGCGGATCGCCTGCGCGCGCGGGGTTACTTCCACCCCGGCCAGCTTTTCTACACCCAGTGCGTAAGTCATGGCATGAACATGGGAGCAAATGCCGCAGATGCGTTCCAGCAAGTACAAGCTTTGTGTCCAGTTGCGGCTTTCTACCGCTTTTTCGATGCCGCGATGAGCATACCCCAGCCGCACCGTCGCCCCGGTGACAATCTCGCCGTCAACGGTGAAATCAAAGTGGCCGGGTTCTTTCAGCGCCGGATGCTGCGGGCCAATCGGGATGACAAATCGTTTTTTATCCTGGCCGATGCTCTCGCTCATTCCGCCTGCTCCTTCTGCGGCTGATTCAGAACCGCGTCCTTACGTAATGGATAGACTCCATCCGGCCAATCGTCGGCCAGGAATAACCGGGAGTTATCTGGCGTCCCGACCACCGTAATGCCAAACATCTCGACCAGTTCACG
>DATALK010000015.1:0-4737 GCA_036261085.1 Phototrophicaceae bacterium
TACCATAGACAATCCTTTCGGGGTCAGGCCGGTTCAGTAGATTAGCGCTAGATTAATAATAAAAAGAAAACTGACATGATGCAAATTAGAAGCGTGTCAAAGTTTGAACGGACTAAATATTAATGGCTGTAAGTCCAAAAAACTTAGGAGAAAACTGGAGAATTATCCCGATGTCATGGGATAATTTAGTAGATTTGTGACGTTTGTCATCTCTTTTATGTTGAGGTAGGGTGGATGGGTGTTCGCCACCCACCCTAGTGTGTTTATTCTTTATCGATCAATTCCGCCAAACGGATTTTTAACCGTTGGCGACGTTTTTGATAAGTTGCATCATCAATATTCCCGGCGGCGTGGGTATCGTCGAGTTCGGCAATCTGCTGAATCAGACCGTCAATCAGTGTTTGAGCGTCGGTGGTTTGAGGGCCAGCGGGCGCGACGGCGGGCAGGCTGCGCCCACGCAGATAGATAAAGATGCCGATAAAAATCACCAGCAACCCGCCCCCGATTAAAATCACGGATAATACCGTATTGGCCGGCAGTGTGTTGGGGGGTTTCCGTGGTGGTAGCGGTGTCAGAAGGCAAACCGCGCACCTGATACCGGATGGTTTCGCCCGCCGGGAGGGTGAGGTCGCCGCCATAGCCCTGATAGGTAAAGTTCCGCAGGGTTTGCGGGCCGAGTGAAGGTAACTGCGCGCTGGTGACGGCGATGGTGCTGGGCGTGACCAGCAGGCGCACCGGGCCAGCGACTGCATAGTTTAACGGTTGGGCAATTTGCAGGTCGCCGCTGTAAGGCAGTGTATACAGCACATGGAAAATGTGGCCCTCACCGGGCAGTACGGGTGAGGTATCAGTCACGGTGGTTCCATCATCGGAAATGATATAGCGCTGCTGGTTATCGGCAAACCCGCTTAACTGCGCTCCGGCAGGGATGGTCACGCTGACCGAAGCATATTGATCTTCGTTAATCGGTTCGGCGCTGGTAAAAACTCGATCCGAGGTGTTGGCGAAACTGAAGACCTGGGCGATCTGAAGGCTGCCATTGGCGGCGACAAGCTGCGTCACCAGACCGGTGATTTGAATCACACCCGCATCGCTGGTCTGTTCGTAAATGGTAAGCGGCAAGTCTAAGGCCGGATTCGCCGGATCACCGGCCACGATGTTGCTGCCAAAAATGCGGTTTTGATACTCGGTTGTCACCACATAATTGCGATCAGCGCGAAGGGTCACGTCGTTGAAGGTGAAGGTTCCAGTGGCGTTGGCGGGTGTTTCGCGGGTAACTTCGTTAAAGTTTTCGTCCAGTTCCCGCAGCGTGACCGTTAAGTCGGCGGGAACCGTGCCGCCCGCGGTGCCGTTGCTGATCGTGCCGCTGATGGTTCCGGCGGCGCTGGCAGGCGCGGTGGTTTCAGGTGTTGCGGCGGTTGTGCCGGATGGCTGGCTTGGTTGGCTCTCTGCGGTGGCGGCTTGCGCGATTTCCGTCAGCGGCTGGCCGATCACTTCGATATTGGTCAGCGTTTGGCTGCGCAGGTAGGCAGCGGCGGCCTGGCGTTGATTTTCATCGAGAGTGTTCAGGAAATCAGCTTTTCCGGCAGACTCCGCGACGGTAGCGACAAGCGCATTATCCGTGAGCTGCACCATGTCCGCTTGCGGCAGCGGTGTGATGTTGATTTGGGCCTGTTCCGTCCACAGGCTTTCCCCCGCCGCGAACTGCTCCGGTTGGTAGTGCAGGCTGTAGGTATACATGGCTACGGCCCAGCGTTCTTCTTCCGTTAAAGCATCCCGCCAGGGTGGCATTAGCCGTTCCAGTTTGCCATTGGTGATGATGTTAAACCAGGCCAGCGGCGTTAGTTCCTGGGTGGTGGCCGGGTCAGTGAAATCCTGGGGCGGTGGGTTAATCTGGCCTTCGCTTGTTCCGACCAGCGGGCCATCGCCGCGTCCGCCAACGCCGTGACAGCGGGTGCAGTTCTCTGCAAAAATCCGCGCCCCGGCGGCTAAATCCGGTGCTGTGGCGACGGTAACGGGTTGGGCGGTAGCTGGTGGTAGGGTGGCAATGATAGGGGGTTCACCGGCCAAACCGCCGCAGGCCGCTAATAACAGGAGCGGCGCGCTAATCAGAAGGCGGGTGTGCCGGTGGAGCATGGCCGTGATTGAAACTACAAACATTCCGGTTTCCTTAAAGTGTAGATGGTAAAAAGCCAGTCCAATAGTGTGCTGTGAGTTTAACAGTACCGCGCTAACGGGCTGAAAGT
The DNA here is from genome assembly GCA_036261085.1 of Phototrophicaceae bacterium. Taxonomy (GTDB): domain Bacteria; phylum Chloroflexota; class Anaerolineae; order Aggregatilineales; family Phototrophicaceae; genus CFX2. The sequence goes on from DATALK010000015.1 coordinate 2,247, forward strand.
GCCCACTGGTGAGCCAGTTCGGGCCGGTTTCAGTTGTGGGGAATGGTATCATATCCCCTGTGAATCCGCTAAAATCTTGTGGTTAATGGTTTTGCAGGGAAGGAACCCACTGTGATTGTGTGTGTGACGCCGAACCCGGCACTTGACCGGATGATGACGATTCCTGGCTTTCAGGCCGGACGGGTTTTTCGCCCGACGGCACAGGTAACCGCCGCCGGGGGGAAAGGCGTGAATGTGGCGCGGGCGCTGCATACTTTGGGCGGCGAGGGTGTGTGTGCGGGTTTCCTGGGTGGTCAAACCGGGCAGCGGTTGGCGGAATTGATTACCCAGGAAGGACTGCGCGGCGCATGGACAGAGATCACCGGTGAGACGCGCACCTGTAGCATTATTGCTGACCCCGAAGGTGAGGCGACGGTCATCAACGAACATGGCCCGATCGTGACCGCTGATGATTGGGCGCGGCTAAAAACAGATATTTTGCAGGCGGCGGCGGGCGCGGCGGTGATCTGTTTCAGCGGCAGTTTGCCGCCGGGGTCGCCAGTGGGCGCGTTTGCGGATTTGTTGCAAAGGCTGCGGGCGGATGGGCGGGAAGTGTGGGTAGACAGCAGTGGGGAACCGCTGGCGGCGGCGGTGAAGATTTCGGGCGTGCATATTAAAGTCAATGCCGATGAAGCTGGGGCGGTGCTGCGGCGTCCGGTTACGGATTTTGTGACGGCGGTGGCCGCCGCCGAGGAAATTGGAAATCGTGTTGGGGGCAGTGTGGCGCTGACACTGGGTAAACAGGGCGCGGTTTTTGTTCATAAAGGCCACTGCTGGTTGGCCTATCCGCCAACGATTAAAGCCGTGAGCAATGTCGGCAGCGGCGATTCGTTCCTGGCAGGGTTGGTGCAGGCTTTACAAACTAAATGTGCGCCGGATGTGGCGCTGCGGCGGGCGGTAGCTGCCGGGACAGCCAATGCGCTGTCACTTGGTGGGGGGGCGTTTACCCAAAAAGAATATAAACAGATATTGAAGGCGACGACGGTTCAGTCGTTTTAACCAGGGCAGGTTGCGGAACCCGCCCTGATGTCTATTGCGGCTTAGGTCGTCGGCCAGCCCAGACTGATGCGCCCGCGCTCTTTTTCCACGCTCAGGATTTCCACCTGGATGATGTCACCCAGGTTCAGTATGTAACCGAATGGAATTTGACTGCGGTGGAGCAGCCCATCCTGTTTGACGCCAATATCCACAAACGCACCGAAGTCCACGACATTCCGCACGGTGCCGTTTAAGCGCAGTCCGGGCAGCAGATCATCCATTGACAGGACATCACTGCGGAGAATGGGCGCGGGCAGATCAGCGCGTGGGTCGCGGCCAGGGCGCACCAGTTGTTCCAGGATGTCGGTCAGCGTGGGGACGCCGGTTCCCAATTCAGCCGCCAATACATCCAACGGGATTGTATTCTGCAACTGTTCGAGCGCGGCCTCCCGTTCGGCGGGCGGGGTATCGGCTTGGATGCCAGCCCGCTGCAATAACCCCTCGGCAATGTGGTAACTTTCGGGATGAATGGCGCTGGCATCCAACAAGTTGTTACTGTCCCGAATGCGCAGAAAACCGGCGGCCTGCTCGAAGGCTTTTGGCCCCAGTGTCGGCACTTTTTGCAGCGCCTTCCGGCTGCGGAACGGGCCATTTTCGTCCCGGTAGTTCACAATACGCTCGGCCAGTTTTGGGCCGATCCCGGCGACGTGGGTGAGCAGCGCGGGCGAGGCCGTGTTGACATCCACGCCGACCCGGTTCACTACCGTTTCCACCACACCATCCAGCGCTTCGGTAAGCTGCTTCTGATTGACATCATGCTGGTACATGCCGACACCAATGGACTTCGGCTCAATTTTGACCAGCTCCGCCAGCGGGTCTTGAACCCGCCGTGCAATCGAAACCGCACCCCGCAAGGTCACATCCAGATCGGGCATTTCGGCGCGGGCGAGAGGGCTGGCGCTGTAGACGCTGGCGCCCGCTTCATTGACGAGCAGATAATGCACCATGTCACTGCTGCGGGTCAGTTCGGCGGCCAATTGTTCGGTTTCGCGGGAGGCAGTGCCGTTGCCGATGGCAATGAGTGTTACCTGATGCCGTTCGACCAATTCCGCCAGCGTGCGCAGCGCGGCATTCCACTGGCGCTGCGGCTCGTGCGGGTAAATGGCGGTGGTGTCCAGCACTTTGCCGGTGGCGTCAACGACGGCGACTTTGCAACCGGTACGGAAACCGGGGTCAAGTCCTAGAACGGTTTGATCGGCCAGCGGCGGCTGATTGAGCAGTCCGCGCAGGTTGGTGGCAAACACGCTGATGGCGTGGGTTTCGGCCTGTTCAGTCAGCAGTGTGCGCACGTCACGTTCGATGGCCGGGAGCAGCAGCCGTTTGGCGGCGTCATCAATCGCTTCCCAATTACATCTGCGTCCTAACCAGATTGGGGCGACCATTGACCTTCTTGACTCCGGGAACACCCTACCCT
>DATALK010000026.1:0-5636 GCA_036261085.1 Phototrophicaceae bacterium
TATTACGCGCGTTCCTGCTGCGTTTGGCGGACGAGGTGTATATCCTCCGGTTTACCACCCATCATATTGTTTCGGATGGGTGGTCGCTCCTGGTCTTCTCGCGGGAATTGGGGGTCACTTATACCGCGCTGGCGGCTGGCAGCCGTCCTGGGCTGCCGGAACTGAAAATGCAATATGTGGATTTTGCCCGCTGGCAAAAAGCCCGCTTGCAGGACGAGGTGGTGCAAAAACAGTTAGGTTATTGGCGGCAGCAGCTTGCTGACAGTCCCAATCTGCTGGCGCTGCCCACTGATTATCCGCGCCCGCCGGTACAAACTTTTCAGGGGGGGCACGATGTTCTGGTACTGCCAGCAGCCTTAGCTGGAAACCTTAAAACGCTCAGTCAGCGGCAGGGAGCCACGCCCTTTATGACCATGCTGGCGGCGTTTTATCTGCTGTTATCCCGCTACAGCGGTCAGGACGATATCGCTGTCGGTTCACCAATTGCCGGACGCAACCGCCAGGAGTTGGAACCGCTCATTGGCGTTTTTATCAATATGCTGGTACTGCGCACGGACGTTTCGGGGACGCCTACTTTTCTGGAATTGCTGCAGCGAGTCCGACAGGTGACATTAACGGCTTACTCGAATCAGGACATTCCGTTTGAAAAGTTAATTGAGGAACTGCATCCCAACCGTGATCCCAGCTATACACCGCTGTTTCAGGTGTTATTTAATATGCTCAACTTCATCCCGGCGATGGGGCCAGTTGAGAGCCAGATGGCGGGGATTAAAGCCGAGTCCGTGAACGATCCGGGCATTGGTTCCAATTTTGACCTGACGCTGTATGTTCTGGAAGAGCGCGACGGGCTGCGGTTGCGGTTGGTTTATAATGCGGCGCTGTTCCGGCCTGAGCGAATGCGCACTTTATTAGAACAGTACCAGTTTTTGCTGGAACAAATTGTCGCCCAACCGGAGGCCGTTATCAGCCAGTACGCACTGGTTTTACCGGCGATGGCCCCGCTGCTGCCGAACCCCGCTGCGCCGCTGCCTAAGACCCGTCACGAGAGCATTCCCGCGCGCTTCGCGGCCCAGGCGGAACGTTTGCCTGAGCAGATTGCCGTTCAGGATGATTACGATGTCTGGACGTATCGGGAACTCCATGCCCGCAGTAACCAACTGGCGCAGTATTTGCGGGCGAACGGGGTGCAGCCCGGCAGTATTGTGGCGGTTTATGGCTATCGTAACGCTTCGTTAGTGTGGGCGCTGTTGGGAATTCTGAAAGCGGGCGCCGCGTTTACGATGCTTGACCCGGAATATCCGGCGGCGCGGCTGGTGGAGCAGCTTCAATTGGCGCAGCCGTCCGCCTGGTTACAACTGGAAGCGGCGGGAGAACCACCAGCGGAAGTCCGTACCCTGGTCGAAGGATTAGCGGGTGTCCGGTTAGTACTGCCGCGATTGGCCTACATTGACATGGACGGCCTGTTTGATCGTTATGCCACCGCCGACCCGGATTGGGAAATTGCGCCGGATGGTTTGCTGTATCTGCTGTTTACTTCCGGCACGACAGGGAAGCCAAAGGGCATCCTGGGAACGATGCCGCCGGTGTCGCACTTCCTGGATTGGCACTGTCGCACCTTTGGTTTGAACGAATCCGACCATTTTACGATGCTTTCCGGTCTGGCCCATGATCCGCTGCTGCGGGATATTTTTACCCCGCTGTGGCTGGGGGCGACCCTGTATATCCCCGACGCTCAACAGATCACAGCGCCGAACCAGTTGGTGGAGTGGTTCAGCCGGAATCGGATTACAGTCTCCCATCTGACGCCGCCAATGGGCCAGCTTTTATTAAATGCCGGGGCGGCGGGACAGCAGTTGCCCGCCTGGCGTTATGCCTTTTTTGGCGGGGATGTGCTGCCCGCGCGTTTGGCGCAGTTATTCCAGATGTTTGCGCCCACTGTGACCTGCGTGAATTATTACGGCGCAACCGAAACCCCGCAGGCCATGGGCTATTTTGTCGTTCCGCGTGAATCGGATGTGACCTATCCCGGCGAGATCATGCCGTTAGGGCAGGGGATTGACGGGGTGCAACTGCTGGTCTTAAACGCGGGCGGGCAGTTAGCCGGGGTGGGGGAGGTTGGCGAAATTGTCATTCGTACACCGTATCTCACCCAGGGGTATAAGGATGACGTAAGTCTGACCGCCAGCCGTTTTGGGGTCAATCCGGCTACCGGGATGGCCGATGATCGGCTGTATCGGACTGGCGACTTAGGGCGCTATCTGGCCGATGGGCAGGTTCAGTTTGCGGGCCGCGCTGACCAGCAGGTCAAAATTCGCGGTTTCCGCATCGAATTAGGTGAAATCGAAGCGGTGTTAAGCCAGCATCCCCATGTCCAAAAGGCGTTTGTGCTGGCGCTGGAAGAGGAACCGGGCGAAAAACGGCTGGTGGCTTATGTGGTCCCGGCGGCGCAAGCGGTGCTGGAAGCCAAAGAACTGCGCGAGTATGTGCGGGGCAAGCTGCCCGCTTATATGATTCCGGCGGCTTATGTGCTGGTGGATCATATTCCCCTGACCCCTAACAGCAAGGTTGACCGGCGGGCGCTGCCAAAGCCGGATCAGAACCGGCAGGAAGCTGAAATTGTCTCGCCCCAGACACCGATGGAAACGCTGCTGGCCGACATCTGGAAAGACCTGCTGCGGATTAATCAGGTGAGTCTGTACGACAACTTCTTTGATCTGGGTGGGCACTCTCTGCTGGCGATTCAATTTGTCAGCCGCGTCGAAGAGCGTACCGGGACGCGAATTGATCCGACCACCATCCGCTATCAAACGCTTGGTCAGTTAGCCGCTCATTGTAGCCCGGCGGAACTGTCCGCTGTTCCCTTACCGGACGCGCCGGAGGTCGAAGGCAAGCCAGCGCCAAAATTGTTCACGAATATCCGGCGGTTGGTATCGAAGAAGTAAAGCGGAGGCAGTACTTTGAGTCAAAATTTACCGGGCGAAGAGGTTGAAGTTTTTTATTTCGGCCCGCCCGATCAATCCTTGTTTGGTATTTATCATCTGCCGCCACCGGGGCTGACACGCACCAGCGCGATTTTGCTGTGCCCCCCGTTGCAGCAGGAATATCAGCGCTGTCACCGCGCTTACCGGCAGTTAGCTGTCCGGCTGGCAAAGGCGGGTTTTCCGGTGCTGAGGTTTGATTATTATGGCACGGGTGATTCTAGCGGTGATGAAGCGGTTATGGGGTTGGGGCAGTGGTTGGCCGATGTGCAGGCGGCGGCTGACGAACTTAAAAAACGCAGCCGTCGAGAGCGTGTGGTTTTAATCGGTTTACGTTTGGGCGCAGCCCTGGCCGCGTTGACCGCTGCGGCTCGTTCGGATGTGGTCGGCCTGGGGCTATGGGAACCGACGGTGAATGGCACGGCGTATTATGACGAGCTGGCCGCCTGGCAGCAGGAAAAGTTATGGTATTTTCTCTCCGATGTGCAGACACCCGTTCAAAATGGCGAGACCTTGGAACTGCTGGGCCAGCCGGTATCCGCCGCGTTGATCGCCGAGATTCAGGCGGTCAATTTGCTGGCGCTGGCGACTAAACCGGCGAATCAGGTTTTGATTGTGGAGGGAGAAGCCAATCCAACTACAGCGCAGTTGAAAACCCGCCTGGAAGGGTGGCAAGTCGCTGTCCAATACCAGCGCGTGGATGACCCGCCGGTTTGGTTGGATGATCCCGATAAAGCGCTGGTTCCCAATCAAGTCCTGCAAGCGATTGTCAGTTGGGCAAGTGAGGTGGTGGCATGACCGAACGCGCGGTTTTGTTTGGGCCGGGGCGGCCTCTGGTGGGTGTTTTAACCGAGGCGGCTGACCCGGTGGCGGCTGGTCGGCCTGCGGTGTTGTTTTTAAACGCCGGACTGCTGCACCATGTTGGCCCCAATCGAATTTATGTCAAAATCGCGCGGTGTCTGGCGCAAAACGGGTTTCATTCGCTGCGCTTTGATCTATCCGGGATTGGTGACAGCCGGGTGCGGACGGAAGCGCTTTCATTGGAAGAGCGCGTTTTAGACGATGTTGCCCAGGCGATGACGTATCTGAACCGCGCCAAAGGGACGAACGCGTTTATTTTGATCGGACACTGCGCGGGGGCTTTTATTTCGTATGGGGTGGCCGCGCGCGACCCGCGCGTGGTCGGTGTGGTCATGATTAACGCCGAGGGTGGCGACGAACAATGGAAAGATTATGACCGCAAGCGCAAAACCAGCCGCTACTACGAAAACTATTACGGGCGCGGTGTGTTGGCTAACCCCGAAAAGTGGAAAAAACTGCTGACCGGGCGCGCCGATTATGGCAGCATCTTTCGCAACGTTTTTCAAAATATCCTGTGGAACAAAATCTCAGCCGGTGTTTTTAAAGTCAAGGCGGCCCTGTTTGGCGCAAAGCGCACGACCCAGCGTCGTGAACTGGCAAATATCGGGGCGGGGATGCGCGAACTGGCGGAACGCGGAACCCGGTTGCTGATTCTCTACTCGCAGGGGAGTTCCGGGTTGGAACGGACTCGTTTGCTGATCCGCAACGAAATGCAAGAACTTAACGCTTCGGGCCGCGTTCAACTGGAGGTAGTGGCGCAGGCCGACCACACTTTTACGCTGCTGGCGGGGCAGCAAAATCTGGTGCAGGCGGTAGCGGAATGGATTCGGGTGTTTGTGCCGGATGCCGCTTCTGTGGACATCCATTCGGGCTAGATTTCGGTAAAGTAGGCGCGAATGGCCGCCGTATATTGGCTGGCGGTTTCCGCGCTAATCTGCACGGGAAGATTGATAATTTCCGCGCCAATTTTGTCAGCGCCGGGGGTGGCTGGGGCTGGTAAATCCGGCGCCAGCGCGGATAGCATGGGCCGGAGTGAGGGATACCAGCGGGTGATTTCGTGAAATCCTTGACTCCACAGTTGCCGCAGTAAATTGTCTCGATGTTCTGCTGGAACAAGCAGGGGATAGCGCCACAAGCCGGAATCCGGTGGTCGGGGCAGCGTTGTTACCGGTAAGTCGGCGGTGAGTTCGTCATAACAACGGGCCGCCGGTTGGCGCTGCCGGAGATTTTCGGGGAGTTCGACCAGCGCGTTGGGCAAATCATGCCAGAAGGCCGTCGGCAGCCGGTAAGCAATCAATTCCCGATAGATGTCAAAAAGCGGCGGATACAATGACAGCAAGCGCGGGTTATCGGTTTCGAACTGATGCAGCGCCCAGTAAATCTGATTCCATTGATCGGTCAGGTTGGCGTGCGTATTACTCCACACGGGTACTTTTGCCAGGATGGTCTCAATTTCCTGGGCTAACCGGGAATCGTCAGTGAGCAGTGCACCCCCCAATTCCGTATCCACTATTTTCCCCTGTCCAAAACTGAAAATGGAAACCTCTCCCCAGGAACCGACTGGTTGGCCGTCTATCGGTACACCAATGGTCTGTGCGCCGTCTTCGATGACAAAAACACTATTTATTTTGGCCCATGCACAAAGCGCCGCCATTGGTGCGGGTAAGCCATACAGATGAGCGGGAATAATGGCCGATAGGGGTAGCGGTAGCCTTTGAATTTCGTCGGGGTTGATGTTCCCTGTCGTGGGATTTGCGTCCATCAGGTAGGGTTTATTGCCACTGTGCAGGATGGCCC
>DATALK010000029.1:0-24128 GCA_036261085.1 Phototrophicaceae bacterium
GCCGTCGTTGAGGCCGCGAGGGACATCCTCGATTATTGGAGCAAACGCACACTGGCCGGTCTGCTGCTGATGCCCCCGACGCGGCACAACTTCTTACACCTGAACGAAGCCCTGCGCCTGAAAAGCCAGTTGCACTAGAATCAAAAACGCCCCGGCGTGGCTGCCGGGGCGCGGACTTCAGGCCCTTATGACCCGAAGAAGGTTTGCACCAGTAGATAAGCGTTCAAGCCGATAATCACCAAGGCTACCGTCCAGGCCAGATATTTCAACCAGCGGGGATTGACAAAACGCCCCATCTTGGCCGGGTCGCTGGTGAACTGTACCAGCGGCACCACCGCGAAACTCAATTGCAGCGACAAAATCACCTGGCTGAGAACCGGGCGATCCGTTGCGGCTGTCCGGGGAATCAAAACGCCTCACCGGGCGTGAGGCGTTCGGAAAATCGTTGCCAATAACGAATTATGTCAGGCGGGTGTAGAACTCAACCACCAGCGATTCATCTACCGGAACCTGAATTTCGCCGCGTTCAGGAATGCGCGTCAGCGTGGCCGTGAACGTATTGTTGTTCACATCCAGGAATGACGGCGAATATGGTGTCGATTCCAGTGATTCGATAACATGCACATTCTTGCGCATCTTTTCGGACAGGATAATCATCTGCCCCGGTACCACCGAGTATGACGGGATGTTCAAGCGCTGGCCGTCCACCAGAATGTGGCCGTGACTGACCAACTGCCGCGCGGCCCAAATCGTGGCGGCAAAACCGGCGCGATAGACCAGGTTATCCAGGCGGCGTTCCAGCAGCGCCAGCAGATTTTCACCGGTGTTACCGGGCTGCTTGCGCGCCTTCAGGAAATAGCGCCGGAGCTGCTTCTCGCGGACGTTGTAGCTAAACGACAACTTCTGTTTTTCGTTCAACTGCAAACCGTAGTCGCTGCGACGGCCCGAACGGAACTGTTTTTCCTTGCCGTGATCTCCCGGCGGATACGAGCGTTTGTCCAGAATTTTTTGATATTTGGGGCGCGGCATCAGCACTTCGCCAAACCGCCGCTGCACCCGTGCCTTAGGGCCGTGATAAGAAGCCATCTACTATTCCTCGTGCTATCGGGGTATGCCCGTATCAATTGTCAATATAGCGTGCGAAAGTCTACCTATTCTACAAATTTTATGCGATATTGCCAGAGTCACTTTCAATATACCGTTTATCTGCCGTTAGCGAGCGTCATAGCCCGTGCTAAAGCGGCTTCGGCGTGGAGAATCGCGGTATCAAACAGGGGCAAATCGCAGTCATCCGGTTGGATCAGCAGCGGAATTTCCGTGCAGCCCAGAATGATACCTTCTGCGCCTTGCGCTTTCAACCGCTGGATAATCGCCAGATAGCGCTGTTTTGACGCTTCCCGCAGGCAACCGCGCACCAGTTCATCCACAATCACCTGATGAATCACGGCCTGCTCTTCGGCGGTGGGAACCAGCGGCGTTAACCCGTTGGCCGTCAGCCGATCCGTATAAAATGTATCGCTCATCGTCGAGAGCGTCCCCAACAAGCCCACCGTCTTTAGCCCCTGCTGCTGAATGCTGGCGATGGTGACATCAATGATATGCAGCAGTGGCAAATCTACCGCGCACTGTACATCATCAAAGACCTTGTGCATGGTATTGGTGGCGATCAGCCCAAAATCCGCCCCCGCCGCTTGCAGACTGTGCGCGGCAGCAATCAGTCCCGCCGCGACGCAGTCCCACCGGCCCGCGCTGCGCCACTGGTGATACTGTTCCAGGTTCACGCTGTAGATGAGGATTTCCGGGTAGCCATAATCGCCAAACCGTTCCGTATAGGCGCGGGTGATGTGCAGATAATAGCTGACCGTCGATTCCGGGCTTAAGCCGCCAATAATGCCGATTTTCTGGTGCATCGTCTGTCTTTCGTGATTACTACGGATTGGGATAGCCGATGGTGAACGATTCAACGGCGCTCCACCCGCCCGCTTTGCCAGTGGCATCCAGCGCCTGCACCCGCCAGTAGTAGGTGTTGGGGTTTAGCCCCGTCAGCGTTTTCTCCAATTGATCCGCGCCCACCAGTTCATTGACGATGAATTCCGGCTGAAACGTCTTATCGGTGTCCACCTGGATACGGTACTGCGCCGCCCAGGGAATGCGATTCCAGGTCAAGGTGATGTCGTCGGTGGAATAATTGCGCGTGGGTACGGCATCCAGCGGGGAGGGAGTGAAGGGGGTGCGATCTGCCGGACAATTCAGGGCGGCCACAAAAATATTGCCCTCGTTGTTGGTATCGTCTGCCACCAGATTAGACGAATCCGACCAGAAGGCGACATGCTGCCCATCGGCGGAAATGGCCGGATAATGCGATTGACCATTTTCAGGCTGGCCGTTCAGCCCGCTGGAAACCAGCAGATTTCGGCCAGCCCAAGTGTCTCGGACAAAAATCGAAACTCCAGGGCCGGAAACACCAAAGGCCAGATAACGTCCGTGAAAAGACAGGCTCGGATAATTGGAGTATGAGTCAGCCGGTATTCCCCCACCGCTAACCGAAGCAATTTGCGTGGTGTGCGTGTCCAAATCGTGAATAAAAACATCGAGAAAAACACTGACACTGTCGTCCGGGTCTCCCGGTGCTAAATTACTGGCCGGTGATACAAAGCTCATATACCGTCCATCGTGGGACAAACTGGGGCTGTCCGATGATCCATTGGCTTCAATACCGTCCGAGGTGACGGAGGCCCGCAGCGTTTGATGGGTTACGCGATCATGAACAAAAACATCGGAACAGAGAAATGAGGACTGATGACAATTGGCGTTATGGTCGTTTTCGACCAGATTAGAGGCCGTAGAGACAAAAGTGATGTAGCGTCCATCCCAGGAAATTCCCATGGGATCGTAGGAATTGTTATTCCCTTCCACCCCATTAGAAGCGATAGAAACCCGTTCGATGCTTCCAGTTTCCAGATCACGCACAAAAACGTCTGTAGCGTTATTGGTATCGGTAGCGATGAGATTGGTCGCATCTGATTGAAAGGCCACATACCGCCCGTTGCCAGAAATAGTGGAATTATGTGAATCGCCAGCAGGCAGCTCACTATTCCAGGCAGTCGAAACGAGGGCTAGTGCGCCCGTCTTCCGGTTACGTACAAAAATATCCAAACAAGAAGGATTTTGTTGCGGACAATCTTCTGTTTGGTCATCAGCAGCAAGATTACTAGCGTATGACTCAAAGGTAATGAGATTGCCATCGCCTGAGAGGCTGGGATACTTTGACTCGCCGTTGGCTTCCAGACCATTGGGGCCAACGGAGACTCGTTCGGTGACACCGGCTACCATGTCCCGGACAAACACATCCTGGATTTGATTGGTATCCTCTGTAACCAGGTTACTGGCATAAGACGTAAATGCAACATACCGGCCATCAGCCGAAATGCTGGCTTCGTTGAAACCAACAACGCCACTCGGAGTTCCGTCTAAAGCGACGGAAACCAATTGCAGCGGTTGGCTGACGCTGCAGGTCTGCGCGTTGACCGGCGCGCCGATTAGCAGCAGGCCGCCGACCAGCAGCACGAAACCGCAAATGAAGAGATGGTCAGATTTTTGCATCATTCCTCCCAAGCTAAACATCTTGATAAAAACCGACTACTCATAACCCACAACAAAGGATTCGACCATGCTCCACCCGCCCGCTTTGCCATTCGCGTTAAGCGCCTGCACGCGCCAGTAGTAAGTATTGGGGTTTAGTCCGGTTAGCGTTTTCTCTAACTGATCCGCGCCCACCAGTTCATTGACGATGAATTCCGGCTGAAACGCCTTATCGGTGTCCACCTGGATACGGTACTGCGCCGCCCAGGGAATGCGATTCCAGGTGAGAGTCAGTGTGGATGTCTGGTAGTAATTGCGTACCGGGGTCGCGTTGGGCGGCTGCGTTGGCTGCGGTGTAACCTCTTCCGTTGGGGTCACTTCCGGTGTCGGTTCTTCCGTTGGTTCTGGAGACACATCTGCCGGACAATCCAGCGCGGCGACAAAAATATCACCCTCGTTGTTGGTATCTCCTGGTATGAGATTGGAGGCAAACGACCAGAATGCTACATAACGCCCATTGACTGAGATCATCGGATAGCGAGAATCCCCATTTACCGGTTGACTGTCAAGCCCATTGGACACCAAAAGATTCTGACCTGTCCAGCTATCATGCACAACAAATACAAGACCCCCAGCCCCGGTAAAAGCCAAATATCGTCCATAATAGGACAAGCTGGGGTAAGTGGCAGAGGCATCCGTTAGCCCGCTGCCGACAGAAGCCAATTGGGTGGTACCAGCAGCCAAATTGTGAACGTAGATGCGCCAGTCGCTATCCGGTGTCCCGGCAACTAGATTCGTCGCATTCGAGGTAAAACTGACATACTGCCCATCCGGGGATAAGCTGTGATTCCAGGATGAGCCGTTGGCTTCCGTGCCATCAGAAGCGACCGAGACCCGTTTGGTTTGGTGGGTTAGGCGGTCATGGATAAAAACATCCTGGCATTCAAAATCGCCCCAGCGCGGGTAATCACACTGGATATTGTTATCATTTTCGACCAGATTCGAGGCAAACGACTCAAAAGTCACATAGCGCCCATCCCAGGAAATTCCCATCGGATTAAGGGAAGCCTTATTTCCTTCGGCCCCGGTTGAAGAAATCGAAATCCGCTCGGTGGTTCCGGTGGTTAAATCACGGACAAAAACATCGGTTGTGTTATTGGTGTCATCAGCAACGAGATTATCCACTGCTGAATAGAAAGCGACATAACGTCCATCGTCAGAAATTATAGGGTCATGCGAATTTCCGGCGGGTAGGCTGCTGTTCCAGGCAGCGGAAACGAGGTTTACCGCCTTCGTTTGCCGATTGTAAACAAACACGTCTGCGCACCAACTCGCATCAACACTGGGTGTGCAATCATCTGTTCGATCACCCGCCACCAGATTGAAGGCGTGGGACTCAAAAGCGACCAGATTGCCGTTTCCTGAAAGACTAGGTTTATCTGAATCGTCATTGGCTTGTAGTTCGTTTGTTCCAACCGAAACGCGCTGAGTTGTATCCTGAATTATATCTCGCAGAAAAACATCTCGAGCCTGGTTGGTATCTCCGGCAACCAGATTGTTTCCTGGCGAGGTGAACGCGATATAACGTCCATCAGCCGAAATGCTGGTTTCGGCAAGTTCCCCAACGCCGCCTGGGGTTCCATCCAGCGCCACCGAGACCAGTTGCGGCGGTTGGCTGACGCCGCAGGTCTGCGCGTTGACCGGCGCGCCAATCAGCAGCAGGCCGCCTACTAACAGCACAAAACAACCTATTAGAACATTACGAAACTTTTGCATCATTCCCCCCTGTTAAGTTCGAAAACACATAACCAACGTCACCGGAGATTGTCTGGCTCCGGTGACGTTTTGGTAATCACGGATCGTTTTACTGCGGCCCGACGACAAATGACCCGATCAGGCTCCAGTCGCCTTGCAGGTATCCGGCATGAATAGCGCAGACGCGCCAGAAATACACGCCTGGTTGCAGGCCCGTTACGCGCCATTGCAGGGTATCCCCTGGGCTGAAATGAGTTTTGAACGGTATGCTGAATGTCGCATCGGTATCCAACTGAACATAATATTGAGCGGCCCAGGGAACCCGCCCCCAGGTAAGGATAATATCGCCGGTATAGTAATTCAGCGTGGGGGCGGCATCTGGTTCCTGGGTTGGCCTGAACGTGGGCGTTATGGTTGGTATCCGGGTGGGCGTGCGTGAGGGTGTAAAGGTCTGGCTTGGCGTCAATGTGGGCATCCGCGTTGGGCTGGGCTGCCGCGTCATGGTAATGGATGGCGTCCAGGTAGCTGTTGGCCCGACTGCCGTTGGCGGCGGCGGATTGGGCATGACAAGTTCATCAGCGTGTCCATTACACTCAAAGCTGAATCGAGTACCCATAAAATCGTAGGGCGTTATCCCCTGTTGATCGAGCGCTTCTGTCGTGCCGTCAAAGTCAAAGAAAACGGAGGTTATGGAGTTAGGTGGGAGGCTGTAATTTTGCAACCAAGCCCCTTCGGTAGCATCGGTGCTGGTGGTAGGCGGTTCACCATCCTGGCCGCTGCTGGCCTGCCAGACCTGAACACTCCCTGGCATTCCTTGAACTGCGCCGATATTAACTCGTGCCAGATTGAGGGTCGCTGTTGGCGATTGTTTCCAGGCGAAGCTAAAACCGGTGAACGGCACAAAGGATTTACTGCTATTGGTAAATTCCAGCCGCACAACCCCATAAGGTTCAAATTCGACAAGACGGGCGCCAAAGCCCCACTCACAATCGGGCGTGGGCAACCAAGTCGCCGTTTCAGTCGGATAATTTGCCGTCGAAGCTGGTGTCCAGGTGCGGGTGGGCGTTATCGGCGTAGGACTGAACGTGGGTTCGGGTGGCTCGGCCAGCACGACTTCCTCGATCTGACCATTGCAGCTAAAGGTAAAGCTCGTACCCCCGAAATCGAGGGCGGTAATGCCCTTTTGATCGAGCGCGGCGGTTGTGCCATCAAAATCCAGGTACAGCGGCATCACGGAATGGGCCATCGCGCCATAATTTTGCAACCAGGTCCCTTCGCTGGTATTGGTGCTGGTGGTGGGCGGTTGGGAATCCTGGCCGCTGGCGGCCTGCCAGACCTGAACACTTCCCGCCATGCCCGGCGCGGCATTCAAATTAACCCGCGCCAGATTGAGCGTGGCCGTTGGCGACTGCGCCCAGTTAACGGTGAAGCCTTCAAGGACGGCATAGGTGCTGCGGTTGTTGACAATGTTCAACCGCACCAGGCCATAGTTCTCAAAACCGGCGAACTCCACCGCCAGATAACTGGGGTCACAATCCGGTGTGGACGTCCACGTTGGGGTGATTTCTTGCGGACTAATCGTCGGTGTGGCGGTGGGCAGACTCACCGGAATCAGGCAGGGGTTGGCCGGATCAGCCGGATTATACAGCGTGAAATAGGTTCCAGCGTAATGGTGGACGGCGGTGTAATTTTCCAAATAGGCCGGGCCATCTGTGAAGAAAGTTCCCCACCGTGCGGTTGTCTGCCCGCCAACCGTGCGCGCGGCGATACTCGTTTCGGCGAAAGGCGGCTGCGATTGGTCTTCAGGGTCTGTCGAATGGGTATTGGTGGGCGGGTGGAAATCCTGGCCGTGCCAGAGTGTGACCCCGTTCAGCGCCATGTCGGAAACAGACAGATTGGGATAACCCGCCAACTGGCTCCACTGGAAGCGTACATCCGTAATATAAGTCGCGGCCTGATTATCATTGCGGAGGTCAATTGTGACCGTCGTCCCGCTGATCTGGGGCAACGCGGCAGTGATGCGTTCGCACCGGAACAATTCCGGCGTCCCGGTGATGGTGGGCGACGGGGTCTTGCTCGGTGTCATGGTTGGCAGCGGCGTATTGGTTGGCGTCCATGTGAGATTCAGGGTAGACGTTGGCAGCTTATCCAGCGGTATCTCGGTGGGGACATTGAAGCCGCCTCCGTGCCAACAATTTGTTATAAACTGACTGCCGTTAAAATCCGCCGGGGTAATGCCTTTCTTATCCAGGGTTTCCGATGTGCCATCAAAATCCAGAAACAGGGTGGTGGTGGATTTGGGACTGAAAGAATAATCCATCAGCCACCTTCCTTCGGTGGCATCAGTACTGGTCGTTGGGGGCGCGGTATCCTGGTTCGTCTTGGCCTGCCAAACCGACACACTGCCAGGAAAACCGTCCTGAGCAGCCACATTAACGCGCGCCAGCCGGATGATCCCGGAAGTGGCCTGTTTCCACTGCGCGACAAAACCCGTCAAATGCGCGACAGTGTTGCGGCTATTTACTACTTCCAGCCGCACCAGCCCGTAGGTTTCAAACCGGACAAACCGCACAAAGACATAGCCGCCGTTACAGTTCGCCAGCTCGGTGGGGGTTTCGGTGGCGACGTTTGGGTCAAAAGTGGGTGTGGGCGTGGGTGTGGGCAGACTCAAGGTAACGACGCAGGGCTGCATCGGGTTGACCGGATTGTAAAGCGTAAAAGTTGTCCCCGCGTAATCGTAGATGGTCGTGTAATTTTCCATCCGGGTCGGCCCGTTGCTGAACAGTGCGCCCCAGGTGGCAATACTATATGTGCCAATCGTTCGATCCTCTTCACCCGTCAAGGGGAACGGTTGGAAGGGCGGCAGCGACTGATCTTCGGGATCGGACGAACTGATATTCGTCGGTGAGTGGAAATCCTGCCCCTGCCAGTGTAGCACTCCATTCAGCGACAAATTCGATACATACATACTGGTATAACCGTACTCACCCAACTGCCGCCAGTGAAAGTTGATATTGGTCAGGACGGTTGCCAATTGGTTATCGTTGCGAATATCCAGCGTCACCGTTCGTTCGCTAATTTGGAGATTATCCGCTGTCACGCGCTCACATAAGAACGCCGGAGCGGGTGTCCAGGTTTGCGTGGCGGTGGGCTGCGGCGTCCAGGTGCGTGTGAGTGTGAAAGTCGGGGTGAAAGTGGCAGTTGCTTCCGCATCATGGAAGGGCGGGATACGAGCGGCTAACTGGCTCTGGGGCCAGCCTAAGATGAGCAGTCCGCCCACCAGTAAACAACTGATCTGCAAAAAACGGCACAAACGGCGCATGATTTACCCCCCAGGTATGAACGGCACACTAAACAAATTGTAAGCGATATTAGCTGAATAATCAATCAGATGAGCCTACCTGATGATGTCGCCGAAGATTTACGCGCTTTTACCGGCGCGACCACACCGCGTCCCGGTTGCGCCCTTACTCCAACGCCCTGCCCCCAGCTTTTGGGTGCTGGACAAGTTCCAAAACCCATGATAGGATATGACTAGTCAGTCATGTGACTAGTCAGTCACATCACCAAAAGGAGACATCATGCGGATTACCATTTTGACTGCCGGGACACGGGGCGATATTCAGCCGTATGTGGCGTTAGGCACGGGATTAAAACGCGCGGGGTATCAGGTGCGGCTGGTCGGCAGTCAGGATTTTGCCGCCTTTGTCACAGCTTATGGTCTGGATTTTTTCCCCATGCAGCTCAGCATGGCGGCGGCCATGAATACCGAAGGCGCGCAGGCGATTCTGGAAGCGGGCAATCCCATCAAGGGCTTGCTGCTGCAACGGAAGTTGTCCCAATCCGCTTCGCCGCTGGATCAAACCCAGCTTGACATTTGGGAAGCCTGCCAGAATGCCGAGGCCATCATTTATCATCCGGGTCTTGCCAACGGCTACTATATCGCCCGCCATCTGGGGATTCCCTGCCTGATGGCAAGCGCGATTCCAATGGGGCCAACGCGAGAGTATCCTTCAATCCTGTTTTATCACGGGCCACACCTGGGGCCAGTCTACAATCGCCTCACCCACACGCTGTTTGAGCAGGTTTTCTGGCAGATGGGTCGCGCGACGGTGAAGGCTTTCTGGCAAGAACGCGGGACGGCAAACACCGTCCCGCTGATGCCGCCCTATCGTCGCCAGCGAGATGAAGGCGTGCCCATGCTTTATGGTTACAGTGAAAAGGTGCTGCCGCGTCCAGTAGATTGGCCGGCCAATCTCCAGATCACCGGCTACTGGTTTTTGGATGCCGCCGCCGATTGGCAGCCGCCCGCTGCCCTGGTGGATTTTCTGCAAGCGGGGCCGCCGCCGGTTTATCTGGGCTTTGGCAGTATGGGCAATCAACGCCGCGCCCAGGAAAACACGGAAATCGCCCTCCAAGCGTTAGCGCTCTCCGGCCAGCGCGGCCTGCTGGTTTCCGGCTGGAATACGCTGAATGAGGCGGTATCCTTGCCCGACACGGTGTTCATGGTCAAGGATGTGCCTCATGCGTGGCTGTTCCCCCAGATGGCCGCCGTTGTCCATCACGGCGGCGCGGGGACAACGGCGGCAGGACTGCGCGCAGGTATCCCATCCGTAATTGTGCCACATGGGGTTGACCAGCCATTTTGGGGCCGCCGCGTGGCGGAACTGGGGGCCGGTTCGCCACCGATTCCGCGCAAGCAGTTGACGGCTGAAAATCTGGCCGCCGCCATTACCACTGCCCTTCACAAAGATGTCCGCACACAAGCTGAACACTTGGGCCGCCAGATTCGTGCCGAAGATGGGATCGCCAAAGCCGTTGAATTGGTGAATCATTATCTCCACTAACTACCGGGAGGTACGACTATGCCCAAACCAACATTTTTTAATCTGGCCGAGGAAAAACGGAAAGCGATTCTGGAGATAGCGATAAAAGAATTCGCGGAAAACGATTACCAGAGCGCTTCGATTTCCCGCATGGTGGCCCGGCTGGGCATCGCCAAAGGCAGCTTCTACCAATACTTTGAGGACAAACGCGATCTGTATTTCCATCTGCTGGATTTGGTCATGCAGGAGCGCTTAGCTTTTATGCAGCAACCGTCCACGCCAGACCTGCACGAAGGTTTTTTCCAGTATGCACAATGGCTGCTGGAAATGGGCCTGCGGTACGACTTTGCCCATCCCCGGCTCGGCCAGATTTTGTATCGCGCCCTGTTTGGCAGCGGGCCGTTTCATGATGAGAGCCTCGGCCAGATTAAAACCTCGCTGCTGGCTTATCAGCGGCAGATGTTGGCCTTAGGCGTTTCATTGGGTGAGATTGACCCGACGCTTGATCTGGAAGTCGCCGCCCATCTGCTGAATGCGATCATGACCGATTTTAGCGGTCTGATTGTCACGCGCTTGCAGCTCGATACCGAGCGGCTGAAACAGGGTGATTATTCTCAACTGGACAGCCCCAAACTGCGGGAGTTGAGCGCGGAAGTGATAAAAATCGTGCAGTATGGTCTGGCAAAAAGAAGTGGATAAACGGCAGCAAGTTAAAAAAATCGGGACATTCCCGAAGCAATGTCCCGACTGATTTTTACCCCGCCATGATTTTCTCGCGGTGTTTGCGGTCTTTCAGGCGTTCCTCGCTGTTGAGGATGCGCTTGCGAATGCGCAGGCTGGTCGGGGTGACTTCCAGCAGTTCATCTTCCGCCAGGAATTCAACGCAGTCGTCCAGGCTCAAGGAACGCGGCGTATTCAAACCGGATGTAGTTTCCGACGGTTTGGCGCGGTAATTCGTCAGATGTTTGGCCTTAGCGACGTTTAAGTCCAGATCGCCGGGACGAATATGTTCGCCGACCACCATGCCTTCGTAAACCTCAGCCCCAGGGTTGATAAAAAAGGTGCCGCGCTGCTGGACGTTCACCATCGCGTAGGCGGTAGACGTTCCGGCTTCGCTGGCGACCAGGCTGCCAAACTGCCGTCCTGGAATGTCGCCCGCAATCGTATCATAACCATAGTGCAGGCTGTGCATTTGCCCCAGACCGCTGGTGGCGCGCAGGAAGTGTGACCGGAAACCCAGGATACCGCGCGTGGGGACGAGGTACGACAGATAGGTGGTGCTGTTATCGCTGTGCATATTGGTCATCGTGCCGCGCCGCGAGCCGAGCATTTCCACCACCGTGCCAACCATACTGTCGGCCACTTCGATGTGGACTTCTTCAATGGGTTCCAGCAGTTCGCCGGTATCCGGGTCTTCGTGATAAATGACTTCCGGCTTGCTGACCTCAAACTCATAACCTTCGCGGCGCATGGTTTCGATCAGAATGCCGAGGTGCAGTTCGCCGCGCCCGCTGACCACAAACCGATCCGGGGCATCGCCATCAACCACGCGCAAAGCCACATTGCTGCGGATTTCTTCGTACAGCCGCTGGCGCAGGCGGCGGGAGGTTCCCAACCCCGTTTTGCCTTCACGGCCCGCAAAGGGCGAGGTGTTGACGCCAAAGGTCATCCGAACGGTGGGTTCTTCAATGCTGATGCCCGGCAGCGCTTCGGTAATGACGGGATCGGCAATCGTGTCGCTGATGCCTAATTCACTCAGCCCACCAAAGGCCAGAATATCTCCGGCCTGAACTTGATTGACCTCGGCTTTGGCGAGATTGTGATAGGTGAACAGGTATTCAATTGTGCCGGTAGACCGTTCGCCGTGCGGGGTAATGCGCGCGATGGGCATTCCCTTCCGCATGGTGCCAGTTTGCAGCCGCCCCACCCCGATTTGACCCTTATAGTTGTCATATTCCAGCGTTGTCACCAGCAGTTGCGGCGGCAAATCCAGGTCAATTTTCGGCGCGGGGATTTCTTTAATGATGGTCTCAAACAGCGGGGCGAGATCATCCCCCACCGTTTCCGGGGTATGCCCAGCGCGTCCGGTCAGGCCAACAGCATAAATCACCGGAAAATCCGACTGTTCATCCTTGGCCCCTAGTTCGATAAACAGATCAAAGGTTTCGTTCAGCGCGGCCTCGACGCGGGAAAAGGGCCGGTCAACCTTGTTAATGACCACAATGATACGCAGCCCCAGCGCCAGGGCTTTCCGCAGCACAAAACGGGTTTGTGGCATCGGGCCTTCAACCGCGTCAATCAGCAGCAGCGCTCCGTCCACCATGTTCAGAACACGCTCGACCTCGCCGCCAAAATCGGCGTGGCCGGGGGTGTCCACGATGTTAATTTTAATGCCGTTCCAGGTAACGGCGGTGTTTTTTGACAGGATGGTGATCCCGCGCTCCCGTTCCAGGTCGTTCGAGTCCATGATGCGTTCGCCGACATTGGCCGAGTCGCGGAAGACTTTGGCCTGCTTTAGCATCCCATCTACGAGCGTGGTTTTGCCATGATCTACATGCGCGATGATCGCTATATTGCGAATATCGTTCCGTACCGTCTGCACAGGCTATTCCTTGTTACTATCATCCATTTGGGAATTCAATCGCATTCTATCATAGTTAGATTAAGGATTATAGGGGCGCTGAAATCAATAATGCTCAAATGGCTAAATTGAATTCCATCAGGGCGAAGGTCGGCGGTTAACGGGGATGAGGGCGAGTTCCACAAACTCGCCCCTGAAAAAACGCTTACGGGGTCGTGATGTCCAACTGAACTTCAATAGTGCCGTCGGAGCCACCGCCAGCATGGGTGACAGCTATGGTGTATGTGCCATCATCCGGCAGAGTGAAATCAGCAATTAAGGCGTTGATGTCATCGCCGCTGTCATCGTCAGCGCTTATTGGCAATCCATCGGTGTCGTACAGGACAAGCAAGGGGTCGGCTTTGGGCTGTCCGGTCTGGTCCGCTGTGATGGTGATTTGCTGCCCCGCCTTTCCGACAAAAGTAAATTCATACAGGCGATCATCGGCCATCTCCACCGAGTGCGTCGCTCCCGGTTCAATGTCGCCGCCTTCCTGACGCTGGATATTCAGGTGCGACTGCCACGACGCAAAATTGGTGCGCGCCTTTTCACCTTCTCCCAGCCCGGTGTAGGCCAGTGAACGCCACAAGTAAGCGTAGAATTCGTTCGGGTGATAAATTAGACTCTGGTTAAAATCGTCAAGTGCCTTCTGGTATTCACCAGTGAGGTAATAGACATTACCTCGGTCACGAAGGACGTACAGCCCCAGTTTTTGATTGTCCGACGCCAGTTCCAGCGCTTTATTGAAAGCCGTGATTGCCTTGTCATACTGTCCCAGTTGTTTATAGACCAGACCCGCGCCAAACTGGACGTCATAAGTATCCGGCCAGTTTTTTAGCATGAATTCAACCGCATCTCTAGCGCTGGCATAGTCCGGCAGATTGTAATAGGCATCTACCAGCCCGTAGTTGGCCTGATAATTGTTAGGGTCAATTGCTCGTGCCAGTTTGTAGTTGGCGATTGCCGTTTCATAATCCTTTTGGTCGTAGGCGGCTTTTCCCTGAGCAATATAGCTGGGAAGCGCGACCTGAGCCACGCCGCTGATGGCATCTTTATTATAGGCGGCCCAATCCGTTTCCAGCCCCAGTTCCCCGGCCTGATTAAAATCCGCCAGCGCTTGGGCATACTGCGCCTGACGAGCATAAACGAGGCCGCGATTGTTATAGGCTTCTGCCAACTGCGGATCATTTTCTAGGGCATTATTAAAGTCGGCCAGCGCCAGGTCAAGCTGATCTAGTTGGTAATGTACCCAACCCCGGTTGTTGAGAATCAGCGCATTATCCGGCTCAAACTCGATGGCGCGGTTGTAATCGGCCAGGGCGGTGGCGTAATCACCCAGTTGGCGATAGGCATTTCCCCGGCGGTTATAGATCGCCGCATTATTAGGCACCGTCTGAAGGGCGCAGGTATAGGCCACAATTGCGCCGTTGTAGTCCTGCGCCGCATATAAAGTCTGGCCCTGTTGCAGCGGTTGATCGGTGCACACAACCGGGCTTTCCTGCGCGTGGCTGCTGGTAAAAAAGACAAAGGACAAAAACAGTACAATGACAATGATAAAGGTGCGAGTAAGCAAACGCATAGCCATTTCTCCTGAGAAGTGAAGGTACTAAACTAATAATAAACACCTTTGGTTTTATTTGCTGATGGAGCAGGAGTGGCATAGGTTAAACGTGGGGGAAGCGTCATTTTGGGACAACAGGCGGGGTCGTTGAGCAGCCCCTTAACGAAATAATGAGCGGTATAGAGGAGCGCTCTTGGGCGCTCCCTGGCGGGCGGCCATGTTTACTATGATGCCTGAGACTTGCCGTTTTGTAACCGGTTCAGGCCCCGATGCAGGGCCGTTTGCAAATCGCGCACGGTTTCGACACCGCTCCAATCAATCCCCAGATCAACAATGGTTTCCGCCACTGCATCCGAAAGGCCGCTGATAATCGTGTGCGCGCCCTTAAGCCGCACGGCCTGAATGCTGCGGTTGAGGTGGTCGGCCACGCCGCTATCAATAATCGGGACGCCAGTCACATCCAGAATCAGAATATGGGCGCGGTGTTGGCTGATACCGGCCAGTAACGCGCGGGTGACATCACGGGCGCGGGCGGTGTCAATTGCGCCGACCAGAGGCATAGCGATAATCCGTTCAGCAATCGGAATGACAGGCGTGGAGAGTTCCTTGATGGCTTCCTTTTGCAGTTCGATAATCTGCTGCTGGTGGCGTGTTTTTTCGGCCACCGCCGCTGCCTGTATTCGTTCGGTAATGTCAGTGGTGATGAAGGTCAGCCCAATCGTTTTACCATCCATTTCTACCGGCCCCACCCAGGTTTCATAATAGGTGATGCTGTCGTCAGTCGTGCGGCTGGCTTCGTAATGGGCCGGTGTTTTTTGGGTCAGCGCGTGGTGAATTGCCTGCCAGACTGTCGCCTGTTGGTCGGGCGCAGCCGCCTGAATAATGGACTGGCCGACCAGCTTTTCCCCGTTGCCATTCGCGGTCTGATTGACAAATTCAACCACGCCATCCGGGTGGGTATAGGTGATTGTGACTGGCGCGTTGCTGATAATCGCGCGCCATTTGGCTTCGGCGGCTTCCAATTTCTGGTTCAGGCTGATGTTGTGATCGAGCAGCGCCCGCTGCCCCCCGGCAAACACACTCAAAATCACGCTGTCCACCGCCAGAATCAGAACGCCAAAAATCAAGGCATCGCTGGCTCCAATACTAATGCTGCCAAGCTGCGTTAAAAACTCGCCCACCCGGAAAATAATCAGCGCGATAATGGTGCTGATGGTGATACTGACCAGCACCCATCGCTGCCGTCCAGCCAGCAGCACGCCAGCGGCGGTAATCGGCAGGCTGAAGGTCAGCAGCACAAAACTGGTAGCGGGCATTGGCCCATAAGCCAAAACCGCCACCAGATACAGGGAGATAACGGCGGCTAATTGCGCCCGCGCCAAGCGGCCACGATTAAGCGCGGCCATAACCAGCAGCAGATTGATAAGGCTAACCAGCACAATTAGAAAATAAGAACCGCGCGCCAGGGTGAGTTCAAAACCGCCAATGCGGGCAAAAACGGCATCGGTTTCAATCGCATCCACAAATTGATACAGCAGCCCAATGAAGGCTGCCACAAACAGCCCCCAGGTCAGGCCGCGAAGGCCGCGCGCCCGGTGGATGTCAATCCCATTGTAGGGATATAAAACCTGGGTCAGCGGCACAAATAGCTGCGGTTTAAAGGTGTGCATGGACCCCTCATTTCAAAAGTTTAAGGTTTCTTAAATGATCTTACAGTGAATCTATCGTTGATGTGTGTTAACAAATTAACGGTGGTCGGGATTGCCGAAAATGGCGTTCATCTGGTATCTTGTTAGGTGTTTTAATCAGTTTTTAGCGCCCTTAGCGCCCATCAGGAAGACCATCTATGCGAGAACAACTGCGCGACTATATCAAGGCCCACATGATTAAAGACACCACCTATCCGCTGAAAGATACCGAACCGTTGATTACGGGCGGTTTGGTGGATTCCTTTTCCCTGGTCGAACTGGCGCTGTTTATCGAAGAAAAATTTGGCGTCCATTTTGATGACCCGGAACTAACCGCCGATAATATGGACACCCTCAATCAGATCATGGCGAATATCGAAGCCAAACAGTAAATCCGACCTGCCGCCTATTTGCGACGGGAAATTTTATCCGGTTTCCTCAATAGTGGAGGAAACGAGTAAGGATGCGGCTGTTTTGTTGAGTACAAACACGTACAAAATCCCCATTTCTATGGATCAGCGCCCGGAAACACTGCTCGATCAGGCCCGGTGGCTGCTGGCCGAACGCGCTGCCGAAACCGCGGTGGTGTTAATCGAACATGAAAATGAACAGCGCCTCTCCTACACGGAGTTCTTTACTGGGGCGGCGCGGTTTGCCGGGGCGTTAGAAGCCGCTGGCGTGCGGCCCGGTGATCTGGTCGTGCTGGTGCTGCAACACGGCGAGCCAGTGCTGTCGGGGTTCTGGGGCGCGCTGCTGCTGGGTGCGGTTCCCTCCATTTTCTCCTTTTTGACGGACAAACTGGATCGCGCGCGTTATTTTGATAGTGTGCGCCAGATGGTGGAGCATTCCGGTGTGCGGGTTGTGATCGCCAGCCCGGATTTACACGCGCCGCTGACCGAGCATTTGAGCGGCATAGAGTCGCTGGCGGCGGTGCTGAACCTCGAAGCCATCAGCGGGAACCAAGCCGCCGTGTCCGAGACCCAATTACAGGAATACCTGCACCGCCACGCGGCCCAGGCGGACGACACCGCCTTTTTGCAGCACTCGTCGGGCAGTACCGGGCTGCAAAAAGGAGTCATGCTGTCCCATCGTTCCGTACTCAATCAGGTTGCCAGCTACAGCGCGGCCATCAATCTGACGCCCGAAGATGTGGTGGTGAGCTGGTTGCCGCTGTATCACGACATGGGCCTGATTGCCGGGTTTATCATGCCGATTTTGCAGGGCATCCCGCTGATCCTGATGTCGCCGTTCCAGTGGGTGCGCGATCCCAAGATTTTGCTGTGGGCCATTCACCGGCATCGAGGAACCTTATGCTGGCTGCCGAACTTTGCGTATAACTTCCTGGCAACGCGCGTGCGACCAGCGGCGCTGAACGATCTGGATTTATCATCCCTGCGGGCCGTAATTAACTGTTCCGAACCGGTCTATGCGGAGAGTCACCGGGCTTTCCTGGAACAATACGCCTATTACGGTTTCCGCGAAACGGCGCTGGCGACCTGTTATGCGATGGCCGAAAATACTTTCGCGGTAACACAAAGTGTGTTAGGAACCGCGCCGCGCTTCGACGCGGTTGACCGGCGCGCATTGATGGAAGACCGCCGTGCAGTACCTGTTGAAGGTGACGTCGCCGCGATGACCTTTGTCTCCTGCGGCCAGCCCATTCCCAACTGCGAGATCAAAATTGTGGACGAGCAGCGCCAACCTTTGCCGGAGCGCGCCGTCGGTGAAATCGCGCTGCGCAGCACCTTTATGTTAAGCGGTTACTACCGCCGCCCCGAAGCTACGACGGATGTCATGGCCGCTGGTTGGTATTTCACCGGCGATATGGGGTACATGGCGGCGGGTGAACTTTACATTACGGGTCGGAAGAAGGATTTGATTATCGTCGGCGGGAAAAATGTTTATCCCCAGGACATCGAAAACCTGCTGAATGATATTCCCGGTTTACACCCGGGCCGAGCCGTCGCCTTTGGCATCTTTAACGAGCAGCTTGGCACGGAAGACATCGCTATCGTTGCCGAAGCGGATGCTGAAGACCCCGAAGCACGCGCCGACATCATGCGCGAGATTCGCGGGCGGGTGGCGCAGAGTACCGACGTGATGGCGCGGTATGTGCATCTGGTCGGCGCGAAGTGGCTGATTAAAACCAGCAGCGGCAAAGTTGCCCGCCGTGCCAACCGCGAAAAATTTTTGAGTGAAGTGCTGAACAAATCCCCGGAGCAGCGATAAGGGAACATTCCCCGTAACTGGCTTTGTATAACTCTGTATTTCTCGTCGGGGCGAGTCTGAGACTCGCCCCGGCTTTTTTTATCCATCGTAGCCCAAACGTCGGGCAATCTTCGGCAACGCGATTTATACTTCCTCTATATTACGTGTTTGTGAGGGGGTGAAATCATGCGCCGTTTTGTGGGTGTCTTCTGGCTGTTGGTGCTGTTTGGCTTTGTTTTTATAAATACCCGTGCGCAAGATAGCGAACTATCAACTTATAATAATCGAGGGGTTGATCTTTGCCCTTATAAGCAAGGTACATATTATTCTCTGGGTCTTGTTCCGCGCTATGAAACCAGAAATAATCGAATAGTTTTGATTAGTTGGATTACTGGCGAGGTTGTTGCCGAAATAGAGAGTTCCCTTAACGCTGAGATGCGTTTTGAACCGATTTCCTGGTCACCGGATTGCCGTTATTTGGCAGCTCACCTCCAACCCTACGGCCATTTTAGGGATGGAGAAATCATTTTCTGGGATACAGTAGTAGGAACTAGGGCGCATACCTTCGATCATCCTTATAAAAAGAATTCTCGTGATGCCTGGTTTTATCCCCGAACCGCCTGGAAACCCGATTCACAATGGGTGATTGTTCGCACAACGAATGGTTATTTTGCTTGGCAGCCGGGGACTGATTACAGCGTTTTATTGGTACATCCATCGGTTCCTTACTATGATAATCCTGATTTGAAACATGTTTATTGGGATGGACAGCGAAATTTGGTCATTATGAGCGGTTGGCCGGTTAGAGCCTATGATTTAACAACCGGCTTAGAGCGGATTGTATTCAAGGGAGATAATTTTTTCGTTTCGCCGGATCAGTCAAAAGTAATTACTTTTAATGAGGGAACCAGTTATGATCTTGCTGTTTGGGATTTAGACACCGCGAAGTCTGTTTCCATTCCGCCAACGGGTATCATTGCCAACGGTTCACAGGTGACAATTTCTGACGACAATCGTTATTTAATCGCAGGCCGTGAGGCTATTCGCGTCTGGGACTTGCAGAACCTACCGGAAGCCGTCGAAGATCGCCTGCCGCTTTACCGGCATGGCGGGCCAAAGGGGCTTATCTGGAGTGTGCGTTTTGTTGAACCAACCGTAATCGAAACCACCAGCGACGATGGCGTGCAAAAGTGGGATTTGCATACGGGCGCGTATATCCCGTAGAATACGCCCGCTGTTGGGGACAACCCCTGACCCTGAAAAAATGAGTGTGAGGTTCAGACAATGCGGATAATCCCGATGAAATGGGCGGCGCTGCTGGTAGCGGCGATGATGCTGGTTGGTGGTGTGTGGGCGCAGGACAGCACCCCGGAAGCGACGGCGGCGGCTGACGATTGGAAAAGCCTGCCGGTTGTGCCAACGATAACCGCTACCGCTGTGGAGATTTACCAGCGCGGCCTGGAACTGGGCAACGATCCCCACGCCTTTTCCAAAGTAGGCGACTGCCAGAATGTGACCGCGTATTTCCTGACCGATTATGATGAATCCGGCCAGTATCGCCTGGGCGAGTACAGTGACTTGCAGCCGACGGTTGACCAGTTTGCCGGGTCATGGGCGCGGGAAAGCGCGGCGGTCAAACCCGGTTATAACGTGGCGTCGGTGCTGTCGCCCATGTGGGCCGACCCCAAACTGTGCCAGAAAGGCGAAAATCCGCTGCAATGTGAGTACCGGCTGCATCAACCGAGTATCGTGATTATCAGCATGGAAACGTGGTGGTCGGGCCGACCCGCAGACGAGTACGAAGGCTATTTGCGGCAGGTGGCGCAGTTCTGGATGGATAACGGCGTTGTGCCAATCCTGGGGACAAAGGCGGATAATGTTGAGGGCGACCACAGCATCAATGCGGCCATTGCGCGCGTCGGCCAGGATTTGGATATTCCGGTCTGGAACTTCTGGGCGGCGGTACAGCCATTACCCAATCACGGCTTAGAAAAAGATGGTTTCCATCTAGTGTATGCGCGCTCGTTTTTTGATGACGCCGCCCTGATGGAATCCGGTTGGCCCTGGCGCAATCTGACCGCGTTGCAGGTGATTGACGCCGTGTGGCAAGAGGTGAACAAATAGCTGTCGGTACTTCAATCAGATGAAAATGAGTCATCGTGGCGGGGCGTGCCGATGTGCGCTCCCTGGTGGACGGCCCATTAAGAACATCTAGGTTTTTACCAGCCGGTAAACCGGCTGCGCATCTACGGTTCCCGCTAGCTCAAAGTGATAGCCCGGCAGCGCTTCGGCAGCCGCCGCTGTGACGCGGATTTCTCCCACAGGGGCGGCGAGACACAGGCGCTTGGCGTCATCTATGCAATCGCCCCACAGGTCATAAACCAGCGGATCGGAGCGGAAGCCGCCGCTAACCGGCCCCAGCGTTAAGCCGATGCGCCAGATAATTTCCGGCGAAGTCGTCAGACTTTCATGAATATCCAGTGCCAACGCCAATATCGCCTCGGCATAGTTCGCCTGGGGCATGGGCGCGCCGCCGACGGCGATATACGCCGCGCCAAAGGTTTTGACACCATACAAACCGCGCTGTTGGGCCAGATCGTCAATCAACACCAGTAAGTGATTCAGCGTTTGGGCCGCTGCTACCGGTGGGACTCCCGCCGCCAGCGCCAGCCGCACCATCAAAACCGCCGCCTCCGGGAAGGTTTCAGCGGCGATCTCGCCCCGCTGCCCCCGTTCAGCTAATTCGGGGGACAGGAGATGGCTGATTTGCGGCTGATGAAACCGCCGCTCCTGATCCAGCAGTCGTTTCTTTTCCAGGCTGGCGTGAATGCGCGCCTTGAGCAAAATGGGATTAAACGGCTTAAAAAGATAATCTTCCGCGCCCAGTTCGATGCACTTAACTACGCTGTCCAGGTCATCTACGGCGGAAATCATAATCACCGGGATATGCCGCAGCGCGGCGTCGGCCTTGACCTGTTCCAGCACTTGATAGCCGTTCAGACGCGGCATCATGATGTCCAGCAGAATCAGATCAAAATTGTGGGCGCGCAACAGCTCCAGCGCGTGAACACCATCTTCCGCCACCATTGACCGCTGCCCCTGCCGTTCCAGACGGCGCGAGAGCATGTCCCGATTCATTTCGTTATCGTCTACAACCAGAATCAGCGCGTCCTGAACGTCCACGTTTAGCCGCCTGTCCCTAACAGCGCGTCAATTTTAGCAAGCAGTTGCGGGAATTTAACCGGCTTGTTTTCGTAATCATCGCAGCCCGCTTCCAGGCAGCGTTCGCGGTCTCCGGCAACGGCGTGGGCCGTCAGCGCGATAATCGGGATGCGCTGGGTTTCCGCTGCACCTTTGAGGCGGCGGGTCGCTTCCCAACCGTCCATCACCGGCAGGCTCATATCCATCAAAATCAGGTCGGGCCTTTCGGTCTGGGCCAGGGTAATACTTTGCGCGCCATCGGTGGCGATCAAAATTTGATGACCGCGTTTTTCCAGGCGGCGGGACAACATATCGAGATTCATCTCGTTATCTTCGACCAGGAGAATTTTTGCCATGAGATTCGTTCCTTCCTATCCGGGAAATTCAGCTAAGAGTCTGATGCTCTAGAGAGTATTTGGATTTCAGATTTGATTGCTTGAAGAGCAACCTCATCCCCACTCGCTGCGCTCGTTTCCCCCTCTCCATACTATGGAGAGGGGGTTAGGGGGTGAGGTAAAGGCCCTAGAATTCTCGCTCAAGACCAGTACCACCTAATTTTCAAACATGCTCTAGTTCAAGGTTTGGGCGGCGGCGGCGTTTGGGTATAGATCGTCACCAGATCGCGGACTTCCCGCAACAGTTGCGCGTGACCGGAAACGCTTTTTTGTAAAATCCGCTCAACCTGGCCGTTTAATTGTTTAATTTCCGCTTCTGTCAGGGTGAGTGCGGTCATGACAATGACGGGAATGCGAGACCAGGTCGCGTTTTTACGCAGTTCGGCCACCAATTGAAAACCGTCCATCTCCGGCATCATCAAATCCAGTAAGATCAAATCCGGCAGCTTCACATTTAAGGTCGCCAGCGCGGCCACCCCGTTTTCCACACTGGTGATCAACCAGCCTTCTTTTTGCAGCGTCTGGCTGATGACAGCCCGCGTGGCCGGATCATCTTCAACGACCAGCACATGATTTTTGCCGGTTTTCCCGCGTGTGTACCGGTTCAGGGCCGCCACCAACTGGTTACGATCAATCGGCTTGGTCAGATAATCCGCCGCGCCTAAGGAAAAGCCCATTTGTTTATCATCGGTGATACTGAGCATAATCACCGGAATAGCGGCCAAATCCGGGTCAGCCTTCAGCGCCGCGAGGATGGCCCAACCATCCTTGCCGGGGATGAGGACATCCAGTGTAATAACATCCGGGCGAATTTGTTGCGCCAACTGCAAGCCCTGCTCACCGTCCGCCGCTGTTTCGACGCGAAAACCTTCTTTGGTCAGTGCGTGCGCCAGCAGATCGCGCACGGTGGCGTCATCATCAATGACCAATACCGTTCCGGCGGGCGCGGCGGGCGGTGGACTGCCAACCAGACTCGCGGCCTGAATTTTGCGCTGAGCCACATCCGCCGGGAGCCGCACCGTAAAGGTCGTGCCCTGGCCGGGAAGACTTTCGACCTGAATATCGCCCGACATCATCTGGCAAAAGTGGCGGCTGATCGCCAGTCCCAGCCCGGTGCCGCCATATTTGCGCGTCGTGGAACTGTCGGCCTGCGTGAACTCTTTAAACAGGTCGTTCATCTGGTCGGTGTTCAGGCCAATGCCGGTATCGGTGACGTAGAAAAGAACCCAGTCGGTGTTATCGCTGCGCTGGCGGGAAAGCGCCAATTTCACGGTTCCATTCGATGTAAACTTGCAGGCGTTGCTGAGTAGATTAAAGAGGATTTGCCGGAGTTTTGTCACATCGGCCACCATCGTGCCAATGTCCGGCGGGCAGGTCACCACCAGGGTGTTTTTGTTTTTCGCCGCTAACGGCTGGATGGTAGTTTGGACTTCTTCAATCATCATGGGCAGATTGAATTTTTCCAGGTACAAATCCATCTTCCCGGCTTCGATTTTGGACAGATCGAGGATGTTGTTAATCAAATCCAGCAAATGGCGTCCCGCTGCCTGAATTTTCTGCAAATCAGCGGCGGCGGCGGTATACCCCTGGGCCAGCGAATCTTCCTGGAGCATTTCGCTGTAACCGAGAATGGCATTGAGCGGGGTGCGCAGTTCATGGCTCATGTTCGCCAGGAAAACACTCTTGGCACGGTTAGCGGTTTCGGCGGCATCTTTGGCCTGTTGCAGTTCGGCCTGGATGCGCTTGCGTTCGGTGATGTCCCGCGCCAGACCACGATAGCCAATGGGCTGGCCCTGCTCGTTCCGCATCGCCAGGGCGGAGATTTCGATAGATTTGCGTTCGCCGGTTTTGGTGATAATCTCGCAATCCTGGGCCGTAGCTGGCTGGCCGGTGGCAAAGACCTGTTGGGCCAGTTGGCGCAGATTGGCCGCGTTGTAGGCGTCCATCAGGTCATCAATGCGCTGGGTTAACAGATCGCTGCGCGCATACCCCAGCACTTCTCCCAGGCTGTTATTACAAAAGGTCAACTGGCCATCGAGGTTGATTTCATAGTAGCCCTCTTTGATCTGTTCCAGCAGCGTGCGGTAGCGTTCCTCGCTGTGGCGCAGCGCTTCTTCGGCGCGGCGTTGCTGGGTAACATCCCGCAGCACAACGATACTGCCCACCGGCTGGCCGTCTTTATCGCGGTAGGCCGCCGCGCTGAGTTGGACATCCAGCAACCGGCCATCTTTGGTCTGGCGTTTGGTATGGTGGCCGGTAATTTTCCCGCCGGAGAACAACGTTTGAAATTCT
>DATALK010000285.1:0-3045 GCA_036261085.1 Phototrophicaceae bacterium
CGACCTGCCCATCCAAACCAATGAGTTTTCTTTATCCATCAATCTCGCTGCCGTCGATTTACTTCAAATTACCATTTCGGATGAGATTCTTCGGCAGGCTCAGACGATTATTCGAGCCGAAGCCAGCCAATAATCGAAAAAGGACTTGCCATGTTTACAGGTCTTAGAAATCGCCTCACACTCATTTTCATCGGTTTATCGGTTATTCCCCTCATTCTTTTGGGATTAACCATTAACCAAATCAGCTCTCAATCCCTTGAGAACCAAGCACTGAATTTACAAGAAGAAATCTCGAAGGGCGTTGCGATCCGTATCACCAATTTTTTCAGTGAGCGGGAAAGCGAACTTCGGTTTCTGATTGATTATGACGGACTGGCAACCGTGCGTCCGGCAGCCCAAAAAGAACTGCTTGACAATCTGCTATCCTATCAAACCGCTTACCAACAACTCTCACTGCTCGATAATCAAGGGCAGGAGTTCGTCCGCGTTTCCCGCGTTGACGTAGCCGCAAACGCCGGTTTAGCCGATTTTTCGCAAGAAGCAGCCTTTTTAGAACCCAGTCGCAGCGGTGAAATTTATTTCAGTCCGGTACAGTTTGATGAAACGGTTCTCGAACCACTCATCAGTATTGCCATCCCCATCACCGATCTCCGCAGCGGCGAGATCAGTCAAATCCTGGTAGCCCAATTACGTTTCCAGGCGATTTGGGATTTGATCGCCGGTTTAGATTTTACCCAGGATGAAGACATCTATGTCCTAGATGCTCAAAACAAGGTCGTCGCCCATCGAAATCCCTCCATCGTTTTGCGCGAAACCAGCTTTGATGCGCCTGAGCAAAACAGTCGGGCAAATGGCCTTTCCGGGAACGATGTTATCCTGGCGCTGTCCCCCATTCAGTTAAGTACACAGCAGTTTGAAGTGGTGGCCGAACGCAATTATGCTCAGGCGACAGTCCTGGCGGCCCAGCTCTCAACGGTTTCGTTCCTGGCCGTGATGGTGATGCTTGGGATTGCTGTCAGTCTAGCTTTCTTACTCATTAACCAGATTGTCAAACCGATTAAAGCCTTAGGCGCAGTCGCCAATGCCATCCAGGAAGGCGATTTATCACGACGAGCAGAGGCTCATGAACGAGATGAAATTGGCGGCCTAGCCCGAGCCTTTAACGGCATGGCCGACCAGCTTCAGGAATTTATCGGCGGCCTGGAAGCCCATGTGGTTGAACGAACCCGTGACCTGGCAACAACCGTTGAAGTTGGTAAACTCGCCACCAGTATTTACAGCCAACCGGTGCTGCTGCCCAAACTGGTAGACTTTATCCGCGCCCAATTTAACCTGTATTACACTCAAATCTATCTGCTGGATGAAGCCGGTAAGTATGCCATTCTGCGCGCTGGTACAGGGGAAGTCGGCCAGCAGCTCCTGGTGCGGAACCACCGGCTTGATCTTGAAGAAACCTCGCTGGTCGCCCGTGCGGTTCAAAGCGGTCAACCGGTGCTGGTAACGGACACCGAAACCAGCCCAATTCACAAACCGAATGAACTGCTGCCGCTGACCCGCTCCGAAATCACCATCCCCTTGATGGTCGGCAACACCACTATCGGGGTTCTGGATATGCAGGCCGACAAAGCTGAGACCTTCAATCAGGAAAATCGGTCTGTCTTTGAAGCGATGGCAAGCCAGATCGCTTCGGCACTGCGCGGCACGATGGCCTACGATGAAGCCCAGGCCGCCCTCTACCGGGCGGAAGCAATCAATCAGCGCTTAACCGCTGAAACCTGGCATAGTTATCTGGGGGTTTTGGGTGAAGAAAAGGCATTGGGGTATCAGTATGATCTGGAAACCCCGCAACCGTTAAGCACCCCCCTACCCGACGCTGCCCAGCACCAACTCGTTTATCCAGTACGGCTGCGCGGCCAGCAAATTGGCCGCATCGTCGTTCGGGAAGAGGATAAACGCGACTGGCAACCGGAAGAACTCAATCTGATTGAAGATGTGGCGCAACGTGTCGCCCAGGCCCTTGACCAGTACCGCGCTTTCGACCAGATTAAACAGGCCGAGATAGAAGTCCGCGAAAGCGCCGCTGAACTCCAAACGGTAGCGGAAGTGAGCGCCGCCGCCGCCGCCACCCTGAATGTTGATGAACTGCTGCAAATCGTCTCCGACTTAACCAAAGAACGTTTTAAGCTGTATCACGCCCATGTTTATCTGCTGGATGATGCCGGTGAAAAACTGATCCTGGCCGCCGGGGCGGGTGAAGTCGGACGCACAATGAAGGCCACGGGCCGCAGCATCAATGTGAAACATCCGCACAGTCTGGTCGCCCGCGCCGCCCGCGAACACCAGGGTGTGATCGTCAACGATGTGTCCCGTGAACCGGACTTCCTGCCCCACCCGCTGCTGCCCGAAACTCGGTCTGAAATGGCTGTTCCCATGATTGCAGCCGGACAGTTAGTCGGGGTGCTGGATGTCCAAGCAAATGCCGTTGACCACTTTACTATCAAGGATTTGCAGGTACAAAGTACCCTGGCGGCCCAAATCGCCGTCGCCGTGCAAAACGGGCGCGCTTATGCCAGAGCTAACCAGCAGGCGACCATCATTGAAACCTCGCGCGATCTCATTGCCCTGGTAGATTTAACCGGGACAGCCATTTATGTGAACCCCGGTGGCGCACAACTGCTGGGTTATGACAAGCCCGAAGACCTGATCGGCAAAAACATCAGCGATACTCAAACCGGTGACGATCTGAAACAGGTCATGGAAGTGGGTATCCCGACAGCGATGGCAACCGGTGTCTGGCGCGGTGAGAGCAAGGTTGTCCGCCAGGACGGCACCTATATTCCAGTTGACCAGACAATCTTCGTCGTTCGTAATATTCAGGGCGAGATCACTAATCTCGCAACCATCATCAGTGACGCCACCGAGCGCAAGCAGGCCGAAGCCGAACGCGAACACCTGCTGACGGAAGCCCAGCAAAACGCCCAGCTCATCCGTACCGTCATTGATGCTACGCCAGACTGGATTTTTGCTAAAGATCAGAACTATCGT